>CAYYGS010000342.1:0-2925 GCA_964471335.1 uncultured Jutongia sp. | reverse complement strand
CATTGTTATTTCTTCTTCTAATATTTCACCGTTTTTTATGGCGTCGGTTATTTGTTGCGAGGTCTGGGATGCACTTGTGATATTTCGGTTTTTCCATGTATTCCATAGTGCAGAGACAATCAGGAATATAGTAGATACAATATTTGTGATATCTTCATCTGTAATCGGCAGCAGATTCCTGTCAAAGATCTGCAGAGATGCATTGATTAACGCAATCAGTAAAATCAGTACACCCGTTATATTTTCCGGTGTGATTCCTTTTAAGTTGATATTTTTCATTTCAATTCCTTTTGATTGAAATTTTCCAGGGCACGTTAGTTTCGTGCCCTGGAAAATCTAAGTCATTTTCGAAGAATCTGCAATGCAAACAAGTTTGTATTGTCAAATTCTCCCGTTATGGATCGTTTGTAACAGAGTGGTATGTCACGTGGTATTATGCGACTACAATATCGAATTCGTCTTTCACGTCACCATATGTTACCGTGATTTTCGTCGTACCGGCAGATACCGCTGTTACGATACCATCCTCATCAACAGTAGCGACAGCAGGAGTGTCACTCGTAAATACGCAGTCCTTATTTTCCAACTGAATCGGCGCATAAAGCGAACCCTTCAGACCGATCACGGAAATTGTTGTTTTCGGCGAAGTCGTTGTATCGAGGTTCGTGGCGCTTACAGTGGCAGCGATCTCCAGCACGGAAATAGCTGACTCGGTATCATCAAATTCCTTAATGTATGCATACACACTTCCGTCGGCGCAGGTATCGCCTTCTACGGCGAGGGCTTTACCCTCAAGGCTGGCAGAGGTTGCTCCATCCGGCGTAAACTCAATGTTAAAATTACCGTTTAACTGATAAGACGGGATGATAATCTGTACACTGCCCACCTTGCCAAGCTTGTTGTTATGCTTATCGACGTCTAATACTAAGCGGCCGCACATCGGATTGGATTCGGCATCTACTACGATAGACTTTGCCCTGCGGTTATACCGGTAGGTAGCCTTCACGGCTTTCGTATCATCTGTCAGGCTGTAACCTGTCAAATCGATCGTTGTACCATCCGGTGTGATTGTTACAATGGAACCATTCGGCAATTCCACTGCGACATCTCCAATCGGAGTAGTAGCCAGGACGCCCATGCCGTCTGTCAAAGCAACAGATTCGCCGATCTTGTAGACGTCTGTGATGCCTTCTGTAATCTTGGAACCGGAAGCCATTGCCAGGTATTCGAGTTTCCAGTCAGCCGCCTCGAGAGTCGCGCTCAGCTGTCTGCCGTACTTAAAGGAATACACTAACTTGTTGCCCTTGCCGGCGTTGATGTTCTGCTCCTCCATTGATACTTCGATGGATGCGTTCAGGTTCGTTGTACCGGTACATGCTAATACGTCATCTACATAGTACGCAAAGTCGGCGGTACTCACCAAAAAGTTTTTTGAATTGTTTTCCATTTGAAATTCCTCCATTTTGATTTTTTTATTTTAAAGAACAAAACAGTTATCCCATTTTGTTCCTTAATTCGTTTTCATCTGTTTTCAAATCTTTGTACTTGTCCTCCACATCAAGAGAACTCATCCAATATTTGATTGGTTCCTTAAAGGAAACCATGCCACTGCATTCACCTGTCTTTGCAATCGTATATCCTTCATATAACTGGTATCTTTTGACATAGCGCCAGAACTTACGGATGGTCATATTCATCACATATTCTTCCGTTGTATTCATTGCAATGATAAGCGAATCAATGTAGTCCTCGATATTTGCGCTGTATTCCCTTTTATTCAGGTCTTTTTGCGCCTTTAATAATCGTTTCTCCGTATCATAATTCAGGAATTCATCAATATCAAAATCGATATCATTCTGTATGATAATGATGCGTCTCAGATCATCAAATATTTGTGGAGTAATAAGAACATGATTGATACTGAGCTGACCATTTTGATGATTGATTTCTATATCCGCATCCTTACAGCATAGGCGTAATAATTGAATGGAATAGATTAAGTATTGTGACAATCCCTGGATCTGATAAGAGCGCTCAAGCTCCTGATTACCAAAGCAGTATATGAGAAAATCAAGATATGACATTTTTATGATTTCTTTATCATGAAAAATACTGTTTTTTCTCACAGTAATTGCCGGTGATAATGTTTGGAATGCTACAATGTCATTCATCGTAACCGGATGTACGACGATATCCTCATGATACGGAAATGGTTTATTATAGATCAGGAGAGGAAATAGCAGATCTTTATTGATTTCCAAAAGCATTCCTCCTTTTTCAGCTATTTTTTAAAATAACCATTGAGTTTTCGATTATAGTATCTGGTCACTTTCGGTTTCGTCCAGATTCTTGACCTGCAGCGGATATTGTCGTAGGTATGAATCTCTTTTTCCGGAATGTAATGACATTCCAGGCTCAGTCCATCCATTAATTTAATGATTGTATTTTCAGATGGGCTGGTGGAAGATAAACAGTCAAATATAATGGCTTCTGCCGATTTGAATATTTTTCGCACGACAGATGTATTCATCTCTTCTCTGTCGGCTATCTGTCTGATGAGATCTTCTTGTGTAACTATCAAAGGATCAGCTTCCTCCAATCTGTTGATTTGTATTACTCCATATACACACAAACAAAAGTCCACAGGAGATGGGTTATTTTTTTTGTGTGATTTTTTTTCAGCCATATAGGATGGACTATTTTGGAGCGTTTTGTAAAACGGAATTTTTGCGTTTCCGTTCCCTGTCATACTTTTTTATAAATTTCTTCTGGCACGCAGGGCATCTACAGGTGCGATTGTCTTTCGAACTGATCTCTATCCATTCGTCGCAGTCTGCACACGCAATAAATTTTGTGTTTCGAATTCCGATATTATCTTTCAGATGGTTTACGATATATTGGCCAAAACAGAACCATAGCAGCTGC
>CAYYGS010000341.1:0-2927 GCA_964471335.1 uncultured Jutongia sp. | reverse complement strand
GTCGCGGGTGACGATAGTCACCCGCCTTTAGTAAAGAGGGCGGAATTGCTATGGAAGATTTTGAAAGAGAGTGGTTTTGATGATGATTTTATTTTTAAAATAAAATATTGGACAAAGTGCGTTCGTAAGACAATGGAAGTTGCAAGATATCTTATAAAGAAAGCAGATGAAGAAATGGATACAGGAGAAGCGATAAAACATTTTTGAATAACAGTAAAATGCTACAATGATATGACATTTGATACAAAGAGGCCTATCAGTGATGACACGCAATATGGTGTGAGAGGTTGGCTAGCCACTAATTGGCTAGCCCTTTTCTCAATTTTTTTTCCGGGGATTCTTTTTCTTTTTGGAATCCATCTTATCATCAACAATATTTTCGATAATCGTTTTCTTTACCCAGATGTCAAAACTTAACATGCAGATGAATGAAAATCTGGTCAGGATTTTACGCTGTTCTTCATCACCGACTTCTTTAAAGGTTTCATTGGACTTCTTTAGCTTGCGGATAATATCGCGTACCTGTGAATCAATATTGTCAAGCTGTACGTTGAAGATTTCCTGATAGATATCGTCCAGGTTCAGCCCGTTCCCCTGATGAAAAAAATTTGAGGAGATAGGGTCCAGAATGTTTTTAATGTCGCTGATAGTCAGAAAATTCTTATAATAGTAGATAAATATCAAAAGAATGATATGTTCTTTGGAATACTTTTTCTTATCCGGAGGCGGCAGAAGTTCATTCTTGGTATAATTGTTAATCATGGTTTTGGTCAGGATTTTGTCTTCCTCAAAGCGTTTGGAAGACTTGAGATGCTCGTCCATAAAAGTAGTAATCTGGTCCATGTATAAATCAATGTTCGGGATATCTTCCGGAGAGACATAATCAATATTCTGTATATTGCGAATCAGTTCGATCATTTCGCTTGTATATTTGTTCGCCATTGGTTTCCAACCTTTCTATTCTATTAAACTGTGAAGAGCCAAATACAAAGGAACTTTCAGTTTCCTGCAGGTTCGCATGTGGCTCGCTGCTTTTCGGGAATAAATATTAGTATACCTTAAATAGAGGCGGATATCAAGTTTTGGTGTGATACTGCTACTATGAGCGGCGTAGCCTTGAATGTCAACATGGGCATGAACAGTAATGGTATAAAAACTCAAAATGGCTGGAACAGCTTGTGAGAAGTTCAGTAATATGCTATTATTCAAGGTAAAAACAGGCATGTTATAGAATTTGTTGTTACTATGAGCGGTGTAGCCATGAATAGTAAAGTGTTATTCTCATTACCAAGGTGATGATAGAAATGGAGAAAGTTATGGCAAGGACAGTTTCAATAGGTGCACAGGATTTTGAAACATTGGTTTCGAAAAATAATTTTTATGTGGATAAAACAGCTTTCATAAAAGAATGGTGGGAAAGTGAAGATGTTGTTACTTTGATTACCAGACCAAGACGTTTTGGCAAGACGCTGAATATGAACATGCTGGAGCGTTTTTTTGACATACAATTTAAAGGGCAGGGAGAGGTGTTTGAGGGGCTTGATATTTGGAAAGAAGAAACATACAGGGAACTTCAGGGGACATATCCTGTGATTTTTCTGTCCTTTGCAGGAGTGAAGTCAGATCATTATGAGGGTGCAAAAGAGCAGATTTTTAAAATAATTACGAATTTGTATGCAAAAAGTGAATATCTGCTGGCTTCTGAAAAATTAGGTAAAAAAGATAGGGATAGTTTTGAGCGGATTGGAATAGAGATGAGCGACAGCGATGCAGTGACAGCGTTAAATCAGTTATCAGATTATTTGTGCCGTTACTATGGAAAAAAAGTAATTATATTATTGGATGAATATGACGCACCGTTGCAGGAGGCGTACATCAATGGTTATTTGGAAAAAATCGTGTCATTTATAAGAAATTTATTTAAAAACACATTTAAGACAAACCCATATCTTGAACGTGCCGTTATGACAGGCATTACAAGGGTTAGTAAAGAATCGTTATTCTCTGATTTGAATAACTTAAAGGTGGTAACTACGACATCAGGCAGGTATGCGTCATATTTTGGATTTACGGAGGAAGAAGTCTTTGTAGCGATGGATGAGTTTGGCATGACTAATAAGGAAGAAGTAAAGCAGTGGTATGACGGCTTTACTATAGGAAATTTAAAGGATATTTATAATCCATGGTCAATTATCAACTTTTTGGATGAGGGGGAACTAAAAGCGTATTGGGCTAATACAAGCTCAAATGGGCTTGCAAGCAGTCTGATCAGGGAGGGAGATAAAAATCTTAAAATGCAGTTTGAACTCCTTTTGTCAGGGAAAACGATTTGGAGCAAGATTAATGAAGAGGTAGTGTTTCATCAGCTTAATGGAAATGAGAAAGCAATTTGGAGCCTTTTGCTGGCATCAGGGTACTTGAAAGTAGTTCAGATTCAAGGGAGGGAATATGAGCTTGCGTTGACAAATTATGAGGTTAGGCAGACTTTTGAAGATATGGTTACGGAATGGTTTGATGAAAAGTCAAGTAATTATAATGGTTTTGTCACGTCTTTATTAAGTGCAGATCTTGAAGCAATGAATGAATATATGAGTGAGATTTCGGAGGAAATGTTTAGTTTTTTCGATGGTGGAAAAAAACCGTCCGCACGAACTGCGCCGGAACGGTTTTATCATGGATTTGTACTTGGGCTTTTAGTAGACCTGGCAGGGCGTTATGAAGTAACATCAAACCGGGAGAGTGGATTCGGGCGTTATGATGTCATGTTGAAACCGTTAAATCAAGAAGATGACGCTATCATTATGGAGTTTAAGATTTTTAATCGTTACTATTCACGGCCGTTCTAAACACCATGCGTAAAACCAGCCGGCTTTGCCGTCTGCCGCTGCAAAATCAGCAGCTCCTGTTTTACTTATGTTGTTTAGAAC
>CAYYGS010000340.1:0-2942 GCA_964471335.1 uncultured Jutongia sp. | reverse complement strand
CCGTCTATCATCGCAACGCATTTGACGGAGGTCATCCGTAACCATATTGATGAGCTGATTACAAGACAGGATGTACAGAACCTGATCAATAATATTCAGGAACAGAATACGACACTTGTCTCAGAACTGGTGCCGAAGCTGCTGGGAGTAGGTGAGATCCAGAAGGTTCTGCAGAATCTTCTGCGGGAGGGTATCTCGATTCGAGACCTGGTGACGATTTTTGAGACACTGGCAGACAATGCAACGAATACGAGAGATACGGATGTCTTGACAGAGTATGTGAGACAGAGCCTGAAACGGGCGATTTCGAATAAATATTTTCCTGCGAATGAGATGACAAGCGTGGTGACGCTGGATCCGAAGATTGAACAGGAGATTATGGGATCTGTGAAACAGACGGAGCAAGGGGCATACATAAATCTTGATCCGGATGTTACAAGGAATATTTTGGAGTCTGTCCGCGATGAGGTGGATAAAATGGAAGAACTTGGAAAGAATCCGATTATCATTACTTCACCGATTGTTCGGATGTATTTTAAGAAGCTGACAGAGGAGCAGTTCAGGGATTTGATCGTTGTTTCATATAATGAGATAGAAAATAATGTTGAATTACAATCAATTGGGATGGTGACAGTATAGTGGTTATTAAGAAGTATATTGCAAAAACAGAGGAAGAGGCAGTAGTGATGGCCAAAGAGGAGCTTGGTCAGGACGCTGTAATCATGAATGTCAAGAAGAATGAGCCGAAGGGGTTGATTAAACTTTTTCGAAAGGCGAGCGTCGAGGTGACGGCTGCGGTAGATGAGGCGGCATCAGAGGAAGATAAGGCGCCTGATTTTGAGAAGCTGCAGAGAGCGATTGAAAAGCAGGAATTTGCACCTGCTCCCGATTCCAAGGCGGCACGTGCCGAGGCGGCCAGGGAGGAATTGATCGAGAAAAAGCAGTTACTTCCCGATGAGGATAAGAAGGACGAGGGAGAACAGGAGACGAATGCGATTGAGCAGCGTCTCAGCAATCTTCAGGAGCTGCTGGAAAAGCAAATGCATGAGGAGAAGGAAAAGGAGGAGGCAGATCAGAAGACGGATCAGAGGGCGGCATATATTCAGCTGGTGAGGTCACAGATGATCCACAATGAGGTGGAAGAGGTTTATGTCGAGCAGATCATGGAGGATATTAAGGAGAGCATCAGCAGAGAAGCCTCCCTTGACAATCTTCTCTCGGCTGTCTATCAGAAGATCGTATTGAAGATCGGTCAGCCGCAGTTTATAGATGTACAGAACAAAAAGAGAAAATATGTATTTTTCATTGGTCCTACCGGGGTGGGAAAGACGACGACGATCGCCAAGATCGCATCGACGTTAAAACTTTCCGGCAAGGCAAAGGTGGCGCTTATTACATCGGATACCTATAGAATTGCGGCGGTTGAGCAGTTGAGAACTTATGCAAATATTCTGGGGATTCCGTTAAAGGTCATTTATTCCAGTGAGGAGATGACGGGAGTGAAGGAGGAACTTGACAATTATGATCTGGTGTTGATTGACACGGCCGGGCGTTCCCACAACAACAGGGAGCAGAGAGAGGATATTCAGAAATTGATGGAGATGATCCCGGAAGAGCAGAGAGAGGTATATCTTGTTCTCAGCGCTACGACCAAATATAAGGATTTGGTAAAGATTTCCCAGTCCTATGCAGAGATTATAAAGTATAATCTGATTTTTACGAAACTGGATGAAACAGACGCAATTGGAAATGTATTTAACATTCGGATGCTGACCGGTGCGCCCTTGTCGTATATGACATGGGGACAGAATGTGCCGGATGATATCGGAAAGGCAGATGCACAGAAGATGGCGAAGCAGCTTCTTGGAGGAAATAGCTGATGGATCAGGCGGAACAGTTGAGAAATATTATTAAAGCACAAAATAAACGGCAGCACCTCGCCAGGGTTATTACAGTAACAAGTGGAAAAGGCGGCGTGGGGAAGTCAAATGTCTCTGTGAATCTTGCGATCCAGCTGAGCCGGATGGGGAAGAAAGCAGTAATACTGGATGCGGATTTCGGATTGGCCAATATTGAGGTGATGCTGGGAATACGTCCGCAATATAATCTGGCAGATATGATGTTCCGTGGAAAGGATATCAAGGATGTCATTTCGCCGGGGCCGGAAAATATTGGGTTTATATCCGGTGGTTCCGGATTAAAGGAGATGACGGGATTAAACAGGGATCAGATTCTTGCTCTGGTGAATATGATGTATGAGCTGGATCATTTGGCAGATGTTGTCATCATCGATACCGGAGCCGGGATTTCAGATACTGTAATTGAATTGGTGGCGTCCAGTGAGGAAGTGCTGTTGGTTGCGACGCCGGAGCCTACCTCGATCACAGATGCCTATGCACTGCTGAAGACGCTGCATCGGCATGGGGACTTTGAATCAGGCAAAACACAGATCAAAATGGTGGGGAACCGGATTCAGAGTTATGAGGAAGGAAAAGAATTATACTATAAATTAAATACGGTAGTAAAGAAATTTTTAGATATGGATATGGAATATCTGGGGGCAATCCCCTATGATGAATGTCTTTCACAGGCAGTTATGAAACAGCAGCCTGTGTCTATGGCTTATCCGAATGCACCGGCAACGCGGGCAATGCTGGAGCTTGCGATGGTATTGGAGGATGAACAGCAGGAGATTTCATCGTTTGATAAGGTGAATGGGATTGCCGGACTTTTTACGAGGTTATTTCGATATCAGAACAGAAGAAAGTAGGGGATAGCGGTTTGCAGGAAGCAACGCAGAAATGGAGAGTTTAATGAAAAATATTCTTGTAGTCGATGACTCTGCACTTATGAGAAGGGTAATATCTGATATAATCAATGCAGATAAGGAGCTTCAGACGGATACATATGCCTGTGACGGTCTGCAGGCTCTCAAATTCCTG
>CAYYGS010000339.1:0-2943 GCA_964471335.1 uncultured Jutongia sp. | reverse complement strand
CAATATTATAGGCCGACTCTGATCATAACGCCGTCGGAGGGGCATCTGAAGGGGTCTGGCCGTTCCATACCCGGGTATCATCTGCAGCAGGAGTTGAATCGCTGCGGTGAGCTTTTGTTGGAATATGGAGGGCATGCGCTGGCGGCAGGATTTTCACTGGAAGAGAAAATGCTTCCGATACTACGTCAGAAGCTGAATGAAAATTGTGATTTGAAGGAAGAGGACTTTGTGGAAAAGATTACCTTTGACAGGGAGGTGTCTCTGGGAGAGGTGGATATAAAGCTTGTGCAGGAATTGGAATTGATGCAGCCGATCGGTGAAAAGAATCCAGGCGCACTTTTTGCCAGGAGGGGTGTAGAGGTGCTGTCTGTCAGGGTGTTTGGCAGAGAAAATCAGATTGGCAGGTTTCAGGTGCGGGATGGGGGTAGAAAATACTCTCTGGTGGATTTTGATATTGAGGAGCATATGAAGCGGGTGATCGAGGAAAAGTATTCGGAAGCGGCGTGGGAAGAGCTGTTGCGGAACAGGGGAGAAGGATACCTGGTAGATCTTTTGTATGTCCCTGAAATAAATGCGAAATACGGAGATGTGCAGTATCGGATTGTTGACTGCCGGTAGAAAACATGTTAGAATAAACTCCAGTGGACTTATTAGCAAGTTGCTTTGCAACTTGAAGATGTGCAAAAAGCATGCACAATAATTATGTTAAAATGATAGTTGGAGTCCTTGACAGACAGGAAATGAGGTGCAGTATGGCAGATATTTCATCCATATCAGGGTTATCCTCTTTATCAGAGGATTTATATTACCAGTATTTAATCAATCATAATTCCACCAGTACGATGCTGAATGCTATTTCCGGTAATTCTGATGATGCCGGAGACAGTGGTCTGATGGGGACGATAGGTGCTGGTCTGGGGATTGACAATGGGATCGGTCTTTTATCTGCGATGGGACAGGGGACAAATGCGTTATCCCTGATCGGATCTCTGACAGGTGTGGGAGGTCTGAACGGTGAAGATGGATTATTAACTGCATCACAAAGCCTGGGAAGTTTTTCGAATATATTGGAGACGTATTTAAATGCACAGCGTGGTCAGGCGGCACAGATGACAGAAAAGCTTTCTGATGTTTTGGAAGAGGCGGCACAGACAGAGGATACATCCAGCTTGACATATCGCACGGTACAGGAGATTTATGATTATTTTCTGGAACAGAGCGGCGCATCTTCGGCAGAGGGTGTCGTATCAGAACGCTCACGTTCGGCTGCTGCTACGCAGACGCAGAGAGTGGGAGCTACGCTTCAGGAGGTTGATTTTGAATCCCTGATCGAGGCGCAGCGTCAGGCGATGGAAGCCAGACAGCAGGAGATCGAAGAAAAGTTGGGATTTGCGTAATCGTTTTCTCAATCGATGATAAGATGTTTGAAGTTATAGTGCAGCCTGTATTTCAGATAGAGGTAGAGAGTCTGGCTGATGAGGAGATAGAGCAGCAATAGGAGCGATGGGATTCTCCAGACAGGAATGCCGTGCCACGGGACGGGTGTCAGGATCAGCTGCCACAAAAGAAAGAGAATGATAATGATATAAAAGCAAATTTTCTCGGCGCGGTATCTGCTATATCGGAAACGGTTTGCTTTGAGGGTCTCAGGAAGCAGCGCTTCTGCCAGATAGGTCTGATCGCATTGAGGATGTCTCGCAGTGATTGCATAGCCTATGATGGCTGGAAAGCAGAGCAGGGTGACGGCGACATACAGGCAGGGATAGCCGAGAAAGAATGTAGTAATCGTTAAGAGAAGAATTGTCATCATACGAGACAAAGCAAGGCTGCGTAAGCGGCAGACTGCCCGGATCTCCTGATTTGGTTTTGATGTATTGTGGAATCTCATGATATTGTTTTTCACTCCATTTCTTTCAAATGCATTTTCATTATAGTTTAATATACTATGGCAATTGATTCAAGAAAAATATCAATATTTCCTTTTTGTTGTGGAATATGTAGAAAAATAAATAATGCTTTCAAATATTTGGAAAATGTTATATAATAAAATAGTATACGTTTATTTGTGACGAATATTGGAAAAAATAGTGAAGTAAGATGCATGGAAAGGAGAAAGAACATGGTTGGCAGTGATATCGGAATTGATCTCGGTACAGCGAATGTACTTGTATATATAAAGGGTAAGGGTGTTGTTTTAAGGGAACCGTCTGTTGTTGCATTTGATCGTGACACGAATAAAATAAAGGCGATTGGTGAGGATGCACGTTTAATGCTGGGACGTACACCGGGAAATATTGTGGCGGTGAGGCCGCTGCGTCAGGGTGTGATTTCCGATTACACGGTGACAGAAAAGATGCTTCGTTACTTCATTCAGAAGGCGTGCGGCAAGACGAGATTCCGTAAGCCGAGGATCAGTGTGTGTGTGCCGAGCGGTGTGACTGAGGTGGAGAAGAAGGCGGTAGAGGATGCAACGTATGAGGCTGGTGCAAGAGAGGTAGCAATTATTGAGGAGCCTATTGCGGCAGCTATCGGTGCGGGGATTGATATTGCAAGACCATGTGGAAATATGATTGTGGATATTGGTGGAGGTACTGCAGATATTGCGGTGATCTCTCTGGGCGGCACGGTTGTCAGTACATCGATTAAGGTAGCCGGCGATGATTTTGATGAAGCGATTGTTCGTTATATGAGAAAAACGCATAATCTGTTGATCGGAGAACGCACAGCGGAGGATATCAAAATCCAGATTGGATCTGCATACAAGCGTCCTGAGGTGGTCGCTATGGATGTGCGCGGACGTAACCTGGTGACAGGGCTTCCGAAGACGATTACAGTGACGAGTGATGAGACGCTGGAAGCATTGAAGGAGATTACCTCTCAGATCGTGGAGGCGGTACACAGTGTATTGGAGAAGACTCCGCCGGAGCTGGCAGCGGATGTATC
>CAYYGS010000338.1:0-2948 GCA_964471335.1 uncultured Jutongia sp. | reverse complement strand
ATTCAACTGATTTTTGTCAGATGAAAATACAAATCCATATTTATGTTCATTAATCACATTCTTTGTCTCAGTTGTATAACCTGCAATTTCCTTCGGCATGGTAGTCGTCACATACAGGGCATTATCCCCTGCTTCAATATCAAACCGCACACCCGGATATTCCTTCCTCACCTTGCCGCCAAAACGCGCAGACAGGAAATTAGGGCACTGATAAGCCGCAGCGATTCCCGCTGCTACATAAGCCGCGCCAATATACACGCCATAAATCCAGAACTTCATAAAGTCATCCCGGTCTGTAGAAAATTCCAGCCCTCCATCCTCCCTGCGGATTGCTTTGGAGCCAAGAACCACACGGGACTTGTCACTTGGAATTACGGTAAAATTCGGCAGGCACGGAATGGCATAACGGCTGTAGTCTGCATTCTCAAGCTCCTGTGTATTCTCCATATACTGATCCATGCCATGGGTTGCAAGTTTTAAAAATGTAGTATCCTCACTGGCTTCAAAGGAGAAAAATACCTGAATCCGGTAGTCTTTCACTGCATCCAGTAAAAGCTGCAAATCAGCGATCGGCGTAGGCACTAGAGAAACTCCGGTAAAGATATCTCCGGTATAGCCAAACTGCCGCATGACATCCTCATCTAAATCCATCTCTCTCTCATCAGAATATTCAATATTCGGAACAATTCCAAACCAAATCGTATCACTGTAATCTGATTTATTATTCACTGTCTCAAGATACTTTTTCAGATTCTCCAGATTCTTTTCCTCAAGGATTTCTGACATATCAGCATTAACAATCAGCAGAGAAGGACGCATCATCGGAGATTTCGGCTGATACTGGTCGAAAAACGCCTTGACACTTAATATCTTCTCAATCAGAAGCTTTGCTGTCCGGATAAATGCTTTCTGCCAACTGGTATTAATAGCAGAATATTTATTATACATCTCTACTTTATCGTTCAAATCCATCGCCATCAGCTTATCCGGCATCTTATCCGTAAATGCGGCAACAATTAACTCTTTTGACAAAGAGGAGGAAGCAGAATCCTCATCATATTCCTGCCCTACGGATTGATAAAGTTCCCTCATGCTCGTGTTGTACTGTTCCTCAATAACAGAAATAGACAAATCCTTATAGCTGATGGTTTCCTTTTTCGGTGCCGCCACAGCAGCCGCAACCTCTGCCTTTGCTGTCTCTGCAAGTGCCGTTTCCCCTTCCTTAGCCTGTTCTCCCTTGTCGGTTAACAGACCGGCAGGATTATCTGATACCTGCAGGGCAATAATCTCTGCATTCTCATTAAATACAGGAAGCGCCGGATTAAACTCCGTTATCCCTTTCTTTGCCGCACTGGCAACCGTATCCAGATTATCTTTAATCATTCCCAGCATCAGCGTAAGCTGGGAAGCCGTTTCATTATAATACTTTTGGGTTTTGTCTAACTTTGACTTAAGCTTCAGAACCGCATCCTGCTTTGCCGGAGAATCACTCTCAAATTCGGCATTTTTATTTTCCAGATAGGTAATATCCTTTTTCAGCTTCTTGATTTCCTTTAACGTCTTATGCGGCGCAAGCATCTCCGTCACCTTTTCATAGTTAAAAGAAGCATTGGTTGCCCCTGACGCCTTCTTACTGTCCATAATCGAGATGAACATTTTCAAAAAAGTATTATTGCGGTCAATGACAATTTTTTTCACCAGGGGATCAGGGATTCCGGCTGGTTTTGTCAATTCATAAACCATACCCCGTTCCTGGTCAAAATAACTGTAAATTGTCGGCTGGAACTTCTTTAAAAATTCATCGAAACTCTTCACCAGAAGGGCATTATTAATCTCTGCCACCTTCTCATCGGTCAGGCTCCTGGAATTTTCATCCACATCCGACATAATGTTAAACATATTAAAAACTTCCGGGTTTACCACATCAAACAAAATCGTCCGGTTAGTCTGTTCTATTATTCCCATATGTCTCCTCCATGCAGTATGATTGAAGACTGTCCTCAGTCCCCAATATTTTGTTATCCGTAACCAATTTTTCTTCCTAAGTATACCATATATTGAAAACGGCACGGTTCGATTTTAACCGCAAAATCCGACATAGTTCGACATCATTCAACATCATTTTGCCTTTTTTTCTGTCCTTTTTTTCTCTATACTTAAGATATACAACATCATGGAATCAGGGGGAAAGACATGACCGAGCAATATGAACAATATGCTGTCCAGCTAAAAAACCAAAAACTGTTTGAGATGGAGGAACTGTACCAGAAGTACCTGGATGATTATATTCCCTGTTTTCAAAAGCATTTTCGGGAAACATGTGAAAATATCATAAAGCTGCAGCAGGCCGGCACTCTTGGGGAAATATCCTACCTGGAATACACCCTTCTATTTACTAACCTGCTGATGAAAAAAGAAATTGCAGAAGTTCGCATCTATGATGAAAACTGGTATTTTGACGGCCACCAGCGAATCGTGGGTACATTTGATTTTTCTTATCTGTTTACCAAATACAACGAACTGCAGTCAGAGCTTACCTCTTACCGGAAACGTTTTGCCGGAGCCGTCACTGCACAGGAAACTAAAGCATTTCTGTTCTCCTGTGCCCGCTCTTTTTATAACTATGTTGTTGCTGTCTGCCGTTTTGCCATTCTGCCCTGCATAGAATCAGAGCCATTTCTCTCTGTACGCCGTGCAGAAGAATTTGAAATTAATATAGGTGAATATATGTCACATACAGAAGCAATTTATAAAGAAAACCATAACCGCACCTCTGAGGAAGCCCTTGACTGGTTTTCGCTGCGCAGGGAATTTGAATACGCCTTTGAGGACTTCTCCGGCCATGATTTCTCCGGTGCCGATTTGTCGGAAATTGACCTCCGGTATTCAGATTTGCGCTATACGAAACTTGCCGGTACAGATTTTCAGGATGCGATGCTATTTGGAAC
>CAYYGS010000337.1:0-2948 GCA_964471335.1 uncultured Jutongia sp. | reverse complement strand
ACTCTGGTTCCATTCCTCCGGCGTATGGCACTCGTAAGCACAGACGAGTCCCTCCAGCCATTCCTCCGGCCACGGATAACTCATAGCAATTCGATGCAGATGCAGGATCAGATCCTCGATCGCAGAGTCCGTCCGTCCCGGCGAAAACATATCCGTAAATGCAAGAAAACGAGAGCTGCCCTTTTCATAGCGGCTCTCGATCACCTCCTTCAGCACATCGGACATCATCAAAGTCATTTCCGTCTCATCGGCCACGCGAAAAACAGGATCCAGGTCAATCACATGGAAATAATTGCGTATCACATCCTGACAAAAGCTGTCAATCGTCGTAATATGTGCATTGTGAAGCAAAGCCAGCTGCTTCTGTATATGTTCGTTTCCCGGTTCCTTCAGAATCCTCTTTTCCAAAGCTTTTCCGATCCTGCTTCGCATCTCGCCTGCAGCCGCCCTCGTAAACGTCACCACCAGCAAACGGTCAAGATCCATCGGCCGCTTCTCATCCGTCACTTCCTGGATGATTCGTTCTACCAGCACAGCCGTCTTGCCGGAACCCGCCGCCGCAGACACTAAAATATTTCTATCACGCAGTGAGATTACCTGCTCCTGTGCAGGCGTCCACTCCATCTCAGCCATTCAATACTTCCTTCCCGATTGAAAAGATTTGAAAGACCTATCTCCCACAACGAGACAGGTCTTCATTCTTTATTTCACTTTCGTATATCCTCTATTGATTCACGATTTCATTATAACGGATTGTTGGTAGAGTGTAAAGTGTGACTAAAGTCGCGGAGTTATGATTGACGATATTTAAAGTGTCTGTTACGATAATAATATATTTTAACAAATTTCGATTATATATCTTACTTCTTTCCATTTTTTGTAAGCATTGCGGCAAAGTGTTCCTTGCAATCAGACCGAACATGGATCTTGTCGTGGATAGTGTAAGAATTAATATAATGCCTATAAAGGCAGAGAAGAGAACAAAAAAGAAAAGTAGGGGAAAAACAGAATGAACATATATATTTATGATGATAAAAAAGAAAAAACAGAAATAATAGAAATAGATGATTCAAGAATTGAAGATAATCCAGATTTAGAGTTTTTTAACGATAATGACATTAGAAAAGTATGGCATTCTGGCGAAGAAGAATGGTATTTGTCAATTGTTGATGTTGTCCGTTTCCTTACAGACAGCAAAGATCCGAAACAGTATATCAAAAAAATGCGCCGGCGTGACGAAGAGCTTTCCTCCAAGTGGGGTACAATTTGTACCCCACTTCAAATGCTTGCTCCAGATGGAAAAATGAGAAAAACACAAGCCACCAATGTAGAGGGAATTTTACGGATTCTCCAGTCCATTTCATCTCCCAAAGCAGAGCCTTTTAAGGAATGGTTGGCAAAAGTCGGGGCAGAACGTCTGGATGAGATTGCCGATCCTGAAAAAGCGATGCAACGTGCTGTCGCTACATATAAAGCAAAAGGTTATTCTGATAAATGGATTTCACAACATCTGCGTTCCATTGAAATCCGAAAAGAATTAACGGATGAATGGCAAAACTCTGGTATTAGTAGTTCCAATGAATATGCTGCCCTTACCAATATTCTGACAATAGCATGGTCAGGAAAATCTGTACAAGCGTACAAAAAACTTAAAGGATTAAGAAAAGAAAATCTACGGGATAATATGACAAATACAGAACTTGCCTTAAACCTTTTGGCAGAGGTATCAGCAACAGAACTGTCCAAAAGCAAAAATCCCAAAGGATTTGACCAGACGAAAGAAGTTACTATGGCAGGCGGCAAAATTGCCGGCAATGCAAGGGAAGAACTGGAACGGCAGCTTGGACGTAGCGTTCTGTCATCAGCCAATGCTAAAGAGCCTGAATTACTGGATGATTCAGAAAAAGAAGATGAGTAATTGAACAAATTTCTCTCAAAAAGGAGAATCCGCCATGAAACAAACACCCCCCTCAACCGCACCCGTTCGCGAATCCAGTTATGAATTGCTCCGCATTCTCTCCATGCTCATGATTGTCGCCTTTCACACACTGCGATATGTCGACACCTCCGATTTCACCCCACTGCAGATGCTGCTCTGGCATGGAACCCGTTGGTATGGTCTTTTTGGTGTGAATTGCTTTCTGATGATCAGTACATGGTTTCTTCTGGGCCAGTCCCCCAAGCTCTCCAAGCTCCTCCCACTGATCCGTCAGACCGCCTTTTACTGTATCCTGCTCTATCTCTGCTTCGTCGTGTCGCAATGCATCACCGGACAATTTGACCCGGTCAGGGACATCTGGGAGTTGGAACTCGATGCGATTCTGTCACCGCTGTGGTCGAAGCGTTATTGGTTTATCACCGCATACCTCTTTCTCTATGCCATTGTCCCTTGGCTGAACCAGTTCATCGCCAGCCTCTCCGCCCGGACATACCGCACCACGCTCCTCGCCGTCAGCGTATTTCTGTTCCTTTATCTGAGTTTTCCTCAGAAAACCACGAATACCACTGTGATCGGCGACTGCCTGTGGGTGACTTATGTCTATTTTCTGACGGGCTACCTCAAACTGCACGCCGACACCCGCTGGCTTCAGGCACATGCCGGCGTCCTGCTTCTCGCAACATATGCCGTCTTCACCGCATCCCGACAGCTTCTTACATACGGTATCCACGACAAATATCTGCGCTATATTCTGGAACATACGACCGGCAGCGGCCTGCGCTACTCCTTCTGGATGCTGCTTCTCGCGGTTGAATTATTCTACCTGTTCCAGCGGATCCATTTTCAAAGCCGTTTTGTTAACCGGATCGCTTCCTGCATGCTGGGCGTCTATCTCTTCCATGAGAATCATGTCTTTCATATCTGTGAACGTGCCCTGCATACCTTTCAGGCACCATTTCTGGCACAGATCCCTTCTCTTGGCTGTTTTTTATGTGTCCTGATTTTAGGA
>CAYYGS010000336.1:0-2950 GCA_964471335.1 uncultured Jutongia sp. | reverse complement strand
CCATATGCAATATCGTCATAGAGTAAAACCAGACCATCTGAAGGAAAATCATTAGAAGCAACCTTTTCCGAAAACCATGCAACCGTGTCTTCAACAGTCTGCGCATCTGTCCGCTTATATTCCACTACATCAAAACCAAGCTCTCTCAGGAAAATATATTTCTTCTCCTGTGAATTTTCAAAATCAACTCCTTCTGCCGTTACCAGGGCAAACGCAAAGAAATTTACATGACGCTTTGCCGTGATTTCATTATTTAACTGGCGCACTGAACCGCTGCAGAGATTCCTGGGATTTTTGTACCGCTCCTCCTCCGGAAGCTCTTTATTTATCTTTTCAAATTCTGAATAAGGAATCACCGCCTCCCCGCGAAGGACAACCTGCCCCTTATGAGGAATCGTCAGAGGAATATTCTGAAATACCTTGGCATTATTAGTAATCACCTCACCCACCTGACCATTGCCCCTGGTAACCGCCTTGGCTAATGTCCCATTTTCATAGGTCAGGACTACCGTTAATCCATCCAGCTTCCATGATAAAAGCCCCTCTCTGCTGCCAAGCCAGTCTGCTAATTCTCCTACTTCCTTAGTCTTATCAAGAGAAAGCATTGGCGACTGGTGCTGCTCCTTCGGAAGCTCGCCAAGCACCTCATATCCGACCTTCTGGGTAGGGCTTCCTGCCAGGATTACGCCAGTCTCCTTCTCAAGCTGCAGAAGTTCATCATATAGCCTGTCATACTCATAATTGCTCATCACTTCATCCTGCCCCTGATAATAGACACTGGCAGCCTGACTCAGCTTGTCAACTAATTCCTTCATATGTTCGACTCTGTTCGACATAATTCACCTCTCAAAACTCAATTCCTTTTTCAATTCTCTGATTTCCGCTTCTGTCAGGCTTCGGTAACGCCCCTTTTTCAGACCATCCAGAGTGATATTCATCACCCTGTCCCTTCTCAGATATCTTACACGATATCCAAAATATTCACACATCCGTCTGATTTGACGGTTCAACCCCTGTGTAATAATAATATGGAAACTCATCTCGTCCTCTTTCCATATTTTACATGGCTTCGTTACCGTATCAAGAATCGGAACTCCTTTTGCCATCCCTTCCAGAAAACTATCTTCTATTTTTTGGTCTACCCGCACAAAATATTCCTTTTCGTGCTCATAACGGCTTCTGAGAATTTTTTCCATTGCCTCACCCTGATTAGTCAGAAGAATTAGTCCCTCTGACGCCTGGTCAAGCCTTCCCACAGGATAAACCCGTTTGGGATAATTTATATAATCTACTACATTCATCACTTTTTCGCCATTTTCTTCTGCCGCAGTAGTGCAGACGATTCCTCTCGGCTTATAAAAAGCAAGAAAGATCTCCTCTTCCTCCTTTACCACCTCTCTGCCATCCAAAGTAACTTTCTGTCCCAAAAGCACCTTGTCACCCGGCACCGCCACCCTGCCATCCAGGGTAACCCGCCCTTCACTAATCAGACGGTCTCCCTCCCGCCTTGAGCAGACACCTGCCTCACTCAAATACTTGTTAATGCGAACCCCTTCCATAACGCCACCTTTTCCTAATTAAAATACACCATCACTATTCTCACAATTTCCTATAGAGCAAAAAGGCACTGCCTGCGCTAGTGCCTTAATATCATAAATAATTTCTATTCTACTTTTTTGCTGTGGGTGATGGAGTTTTAGTTTCTTTCGCAGAGGGTGAAGGTGTCACCGCTGCCTGACCGCCCTCTTTGTCAATATTTTCATTATTTTCCTCATCACTCTCCACATTAGAATTCTCTAACATCTGATAGAAATCACGCACATCTGCATTTTTACTAACGATATCTTCCAAATTCTTCTGTACCGAGTCAATCATCTTCCGCACTTCCGCACTTCCATCCAAAGCATCAATTGCCTTCTGCTCCTCCGGCTCAATTGCACTCAGATAAATCATGCACTTGCCATTCTTGTCCTCAGTCACATACAACGCAGTAAGAGACGGCACAAGCGTATCAATATAGTATATCTTCGCTTCATAATATACATACACACGGTATGCCCCTTCACGAAGCCCTTCATTCACAATCGTACACTCAATATTCTTGTATTCTTCAATATACTCTGCTTCTGTTACCAGCCTCCGCTCCTCAACATGGGAAACATCGCTGACACATTCCGCAAGCTCTGTCATATCTACTCTCTGCTTCGCATTAAAATAATTCTTAACCAGCATGGTAATATCTGATTCAATTTCCTCGTCGGATATGGATGCTATCTTCCCCACATCAGAATTTCCGTTACCCTTACCTACCTTCCCAAGAGAAAAATTCATCGAGGGAGCAATCAGGGAAAAGGTTCCCATACCAATAAGCATAATTGCCAATGTAAATATAATTATTAGTTTTTTATATCGTAATCGCATAAAATGCGCACATCCTTTCGTAAACGCTAATACATCAGGAAAACAAAACGCACCTGAAGGGACTCGAACCCCCGGCACATGGTTCCGGAAACCATTGCTCTATCCACTGAGCTACAGGTGCAAATTCTTAACGCTTATAAAGCATATCATATTGACGTAGAAAAGTAAAGGAGAAATTTATCGTCGGTATTGTTAAAGGGATACTGCCCACAGAATAAACAGTAATGCTAAAGGTGTATAGAATCTAATCAAATTAGGCTATACACCTTTTTCCTTTTGCCTAGATTACTCTTTGATACGGTCAAGTTCTGTAAGATTGACACCTGATGATGTGAGTATAATTTTTAATTCAATATTACCTTAATTCTCATTCATATTAGCAAGCCTTGCACTTTGGTCCGCTGCAGTAATGCTCTGGATAATTTCAGTCAAATCACCTTCCAGTATCTCATTCAGCCGATGGCTGGTAAACTTAATACGATGGTCTGTCACGCGTCCCTGCGGGAAATTATAGGTACGGATCTTCTCG
>CAYYGS010000335.1:0-2978 GCA_964471335.1 uncultured Jutongia sp. | reverse complement strand
GGCATGTTTTTTTCATGCCTTATGAAATTCTTTGCACACTTCTTTCCTGACAGTAAATGCTGTATTATCCAGCTTTTTCCATGCAATAACCTTTCTTTTACCGGTAATACAGCTAACCTCTTTATAGCTAATCACAAAACATCCCTTATCTGCATCATACACACCGTTCTGCCAGCGGTATTCACCCGTTTTGGCTTTCCAGATATATATGCACCACTCGCCATCAGATGGATAACCAGCCTTTTCCACCATATTGAAATTGTGAATCTGCACAGAAAACGGTTCTTTGCCAATTGGCTGCCCATCTGCTCTTTTCCTGCCCTGAAACCAGCCCTTTATCTTTTTCCACAAACTGCCTGGTACGTATTTCTTAACCGTCTCATCCACCGCAAGAGCCATCACAGACTGGACAGCCTGCCTGCTTTTCGATTCTGTTTCCTTTCGCTGCCGTTTTACTTCTGAAGATGCCCTGTGCTTATCAAAGGAATAGGTTTCAATTGCCCGAATAGCAGTTGAAACCATAACATGATCAGTATACTCCCCCTGAATATGGAAACCTCTTACAAATTTACGCTCCCCATTATGCAGTAAATGGTAATTATTGTGAAGGAGCTGCACAGTTCCTCTATTATCCAGAGATACAATTTTCCATTTATCCTCCCTGTCCCAAATCATCAAGAAATCATCAGACGCCTTTGTCTGCATCCGGCAGTCCACATACATATGCCTGAGAAGTTCCTCTTTCAAATGCATTTTCTGAAATAATTTTTCATATGTTTTAAAATTATGAAAGTCCTTTGCTCCCAACCGTACATAAGCTTTTACCGCACAGTGGGAGCACTGGCTCATCTCCGGCGAATACTCTTCCAGATAAACCAAATACTCGTCAGGTATATTTCTTGCACTAACACAGGATTTATCATGGATTACCTTGCTCTTTGTTGAGTATATATATTTAACCTTATCATCACCCATAATCCTCTGGCGAAAATAGGAAAGCTCCGATTTCTTTACCATTCTTATACCCCGTCTTTCTCTATTTTGAATGCTTTTCTCAAAATAGAGAAAGCATTATTTTCACTATTAGTTTTGAAGCTTCCTGATTAATATTCCGTTTGGTGCCAGCATTTCCTTCTCATAATGGCGCATAAATCCAGTCTCCCCCTCTTGTGGCACGGAAACGGTTTCCTCTGAACAATTCAAAATCACCTCAACATAGTTATCTTCATCTTCCACTTTGATAAAATTAATCACACGCGGATTATCAAACTTCTCCGGAAAATGGAAATTCCTGCTTCTCATTAACGGTTCATCTTTCCTGAGAGCAATCAGTGCCTTTACTGTTTCCATACACTCAGCAAACTCTCCATTCTCAATCCGTTTCCATGGCATACACCGCCTGCAGTCCGGATCATAGCCACCTTCCATAGCAATCTCTGTACCATAGAAAATACATGGGCTACCCGGCATGGAAAATAATACGGCAAGCTGCTGGATATATTCATCGATATTTTTCACATCTGAGCGCAGCCGTTTAGTATCATGCGAATCTAAAAGGTTAAATAAAACATCATTTGTCTGCTGCATATAGACAGTGTAACAGCGGTTTATCGTCGTTTCGAAATCCCTGCCTGTCAATGTCTTATCAATCCAAAAATCCTTAATACTCTCTCCCAGCGGATAATTCATCACCGCATCAAATTCATCACCCCGGAGCCATGGCATCGCATCATGCCATATTTCTCCAAGAATGTACAAGTCCGGATTAAGCTGCTTCATCCTTGCACGAAGCTCCTTGCAGAAAACATGTGAAACTTCATTGGCAACATCCAGCCTGATTCCATCAATATTGTACTTTTTCACCCAGCCTTCGCAGATATTAATCAGGTACTTACGAACATCCGGGTTATTTGTATTTAATTTTGGCATAGAATCATAAAATGCAAAGCTGTAGTACTGTTTTTGCCTTGCAGAACCTTTTGTATGGTCAAACGGCCACTCATTAATCATAAACCAGTCATAATATTTTGAATGCTTTCCGTTTTTCTGTACATCGAGCCATGGCTCAAACTCTGCGCCACTGTGGTTAAATACCCCGTCTAACATAATCCGGATTCCACGGCGGTGTGCTTCATCCACAAGATATACCATCGTTTCATCCGTACCAAAATGAGGATCAATCATTGTATAATCCTCCGTATCATATTTGTGCGCAGACGGCGACTTGTTAATCGGTGTCAGATAAATACCGGATATGCCCAAATCCTTCAGATAATCCAGCTTGCTGATCACCCCTTCCAAATCACCTCCGAAAAATTCCTGGTTTGTAACCTCGCCTTCTTCCCTCCACGGCAGCGTATTCTCCGGATTCAAATCCGGATTGCCATTGCAGAAACGCTCCGGGAAAATCTGATACCAGATTGTTTTGTTCACCCAAAACGGCGTCTGCAGAATGTCGCATGGATTCATCCATGGCATCACAAAGCACTGACGGCTCCTGCCCGGAAGTTTCATCTGCTCCTCGCTTACAAAACCATCCTCAAAATAATACCAGGTCTCTGTATCCGTAATTAACTCAAAATAATATTTAAGCCTCTTATACTCCGGCTTTACCGTTGTCGTCCACCAAAGCTGATGCCTGAGCCTTTTCTTAAATGGAATATTCTCCGCTTCACCAGTCCACTCCTCTGCCCCGCCAAGAATTCCAGCCGCAAACGGATCTCCCTGAACCAGATGAACCTCTTTTACATCATATCCAGTCTTAATATTAATAATTAGTTGGTTATCATCCAACGGATAACAATAATTGTCATTTCCACGATGGTACACTGCATTAAAATCCATATTTTCCTCCATTTCTGCAAAGTGAACAAAGTTCACTTTTGCTTTATTGATGCATAAAAGTACTAAAGTTCTTACAATGTTTGTGACAGGCAACGCGCAGACACAAACTCGTCGCGCTGAAAGATTTTTTTTAT
>CAYYGS010000334.1:0-3040 GCA_964471335.1 uncultured Jutongia sp. | reverse complement strand
GGATATGGAATTTATGGGACCTGTGCGTATGAAAGATGTAGAGGAAGCGCAGCAGAAGATTGTAAATATTATACGTAAGCTGGAAGATTCGGCAGAGATTATTATTTCCAGAGGTGGAGGTGACGAGATCGTTGTCTAATCTGATTAAATCGGTTTATTTTAATATGAATCCGGAGGGAAGCCGGGTGATTGACTCGGACAGTCAGGTGGAACAGTTTATTCCGGCGTTTTTTCATCAGCCGGAGGAGACAGAGGAGATCGATGCGCCGGATTTTCAGGTCGGAATGTCGGTATTGAATATGGAGGATGTCCGTCAGGAAGAACGCCGGAAGGTGGAGCAGGAAGCCTCGGAGCAGATGAATCAGATTCTGGAGCAGGCCAGACAGGAGGCCAGTGATATTTTGCAGCAGGCAGAGATCGGGGCGCAGGCGATCCGTGATCAAGCGGCAGCGGAAGGAAGGAATCAGGGCTTTGCCGAGGGAAAGGCTGAGGCCGAAGCGCTTCTGAGGGAAGAGGAAGAGAAGCTTCGTCAGAAATGGTTGGAAGAAAAGAGGAAACTGGAGGAAGAGGCGGCCGGACTGGAACCTAAGTTTGCAGATATAATGGCTATGCTCATAGAGAAGATTACGGGTGTTGTATGCCAGGATAAAAAGGAGATTATTGTTTATCTGATCCATCAGGCGATGAATCAGCTGGAGCGTACAAACAGTGTGATACTTCGTGTCTCGAAGGAGGATATCCTTTCGGTGTCCGGTAAAAGGGCGGAGTGGAAAAGCTGCCTGCCCGAAAATGTGGAGCTTGATATTGTAGAGGATGACAGCCTCCAGGCGACACAATGTATTATTGAGACAGATAATAAAATTATAGATTGCAGCCTGGACATACAGCTGCAGAATCTGAAGGAACAGATTAAACTATTGACGATTCTATAAGTATATCGAAATTTTCAGCATGCCGATTGGCTGGCATAAGCATTCAGTGGAGGGTGATTGTATGGTTGATATTGACTTGTCAAAGTATGACATGCTTTTAAATCAGTCATATGAAAAGCGTCTGGGCAAGGTAGCGAAGGTGGTGGGACTCACCATTGAATCTATCGGTCCGGCCGCCAAATTAAATGATTTGTGCCACGTGATTGCACAGGATACCAATCAGGTGATACATGCGGAGGTTGTGGGATTTCGGGATGACAGAGTGCTTCTGATGCCGTATGACCAGACGGTCGGTGTGGGGCTGGGAAGCCGTGTAGAGAATACAAATGCTCCGTTGAAGGTGATGGTGGGTGATGAGCTGCTCGGAAAGACGCTGGATGGACTCGGCAGGCCGATTGATGGTTCAGAGATTTCCGGAAGCCATAGTTATTCGGTGGAGGCAGACCCGCCGGACCCGCTGACACGTGAGATCATTGATACCGTGCTTCCGCTTGGAGTGAAGGCAGTGGATGGCCTGATTACTGTAGGGAAGGGACAGCGTATCGGTATATTTGCCGGCAGCGGTGTGGGTAAGAGTACACTGCTGGGAATGTTTGCCAGAAATACAAAAGCCGATATCAATGTTATTGCATTGATCGGCGAGCGTGGAAGAGAGGTTCGGGAGTTTATTGAGAGAGATCTGGGGCCTGAGGGAATGAGGCGTTCCGTTGTGGTGGTAGCGACCTCGGATAAACCGGCCCTTATTCGAAAGAAGGCGGCGAAAACGGCGACCGCTATTGCGGAATATTTCAGGGATCAAGGCAAAGATGTCCTCTTTATGATGGATTCACTGACACGTTTTTCGATGGCACAGAGAGAGATCGGCCTGGCGTCAGGAGAGCCGCCGGTATCCAGGGGATACCCGCCCAGTGTATATGCGGAGATGCCTGTGCTTCTGGAACGTGCAGGACGTTCTGATAAGGGATCGATCACCGGGCTGTATACCGTGCTTGTGGATGGTGATGATTTCAACGAGCCGATTACTGATACGGCGAGAAGTATATTAGATGGACATATCATATTGGACCGCAAGATTGCACAGAAGAATCATTATCCTGCGATTGATGTGCTGCAGAGCATTTCCCGTGTCATGAGCAGCATTGCAAATCAGGAACATAAGGCCGCGGCGGGAAAACTGAAAAATGT
The DNA here is from genome assembly GCA_964471335.1 of uncultured Jutongia sp. Taxonomy (GTDB): domain Bacteria; phylum Bacillota; class Clostridia; order Lachnospirales; family Lachnospiraceae; genus Jutongia. The sequence goes on along the minus strand of CAYYGS010000334.1, from coordinate 923 downwards.
GCTGGCAACATATTCGGAAGCGGAGGATCTGGTCAATATTGGTGCATATAAGCCTGGCTCTAATGCAGAGATTGATTATGCGCTGGAAAAGATTGGTGCGGTCAATACATTTTTGATGCAGGATGTGTATGAAAAAATAGAATTTAATGATGTGGTGAGCCGTTTAGAGCAGATTTTTGAGGACGGCGAACAGACCTAGAGGGGATTATGGCAAAATTTATTTTTCCCATGGAAAATCTGCTGAGTGTGAAGAGGAAGCTGGAGGATCAGGCAAAGGCAGAATATGGTGCACAGTTAGCGATTCTGCATGAGGAGGAACAAAAGCTTCTTGTCTTACAGCAGAGAAAGGAAGAACTGCAGGAACAGCTGAAGCAGCAGATGGAGAGTGTGCTTGATCTGATGCGTATCCGTCAGCTGGAGGATGGTGTGGAGAATCTGAAATACAATATCAATGTACAGAAGTACAGGATTCTGGCACAGCAGAAGGTCGTGGAGCAGGCGAGAGAGAAGCTTGATGCCGCCATGATTGAGAGGAAAACATATGAAAAACTGAAAGAAAAAGCCTTTGAAGAATTTAAGAAAGAGCGTGCCGCCCAGGAACAAAAGGAGGTTGATGAGCTGGTGAGCTTCCGTTTTGGTAACAAAGAGGAAAGAGAGGATTAAGGAAAATGGCAAGAAATGACGATAATGTAATAGACAGAGAGCAGGGGGGAAGCCGCCTTGTTACTGTGTTGATTGCTCTTGCAATTATTGCGATTTGGCTGTTCGTATTTGCCTGCCTGATCAAGTTCGATGTGGGTGGAATCGGGAGCAATATACTTTATCCGGTATTGAAAGATGTTCCGGTGGTAAACAGGATTTTACCGACTCCTTCTGAGGAGGATCAGGCGAGAGAGGGCAATTATGATTACACGACATTGAAG
>CAYYGS010000333.1:0-3066 GCA_964471335.1 uncultured Jutongia sp. | reverse complement strand
TAATCACAAATTTCACAAGATACCAGACAAAAGCACCCCCAAATGTCAGGTCTGCAATTGACTTTGCTAATAATACACCCATCCTTCTACCTCCTTTCGCGTAATTCCTTTAGCGTCTGTTGGCCAGTTCCTTCATGACATCATTCCAGTCCAGCCCGCATTCCACCATTAAAACCATCATATGATACAGGAAATCAGCAATCTCGTACTTTAGTTCCTCCGCATCCGGATTCTTTGCAGCTATCACCATTTCCGTCGCTTCTTCCCCACATTTCTTCAATATTTTATCAATTCCCTTGTCAAACAGATAATTCGTGTAAGAGCCTTCCTTCGGATGCTGCTTGCGCTGCAAAATAACGTCATAATCCTCATTTAATACTGTCAGTGGATTGATGTCTACATAATCCTTGCTGGCAAGCTCTGTAAAGAAGCAGGAATGATTTCCCGTGTGGCAGGCAGCCCCAACCTGACGCACCTTCGCCAGGATCGTATCCCTGTCACAGTCAATCCAAAGCTTCTTGACATACTGGTAGTGGCCGGAGGTATCTCCCTTGCACCACAGTTCCTGTCTGCTCCGGCTGTAATATGTCATCCTGCCGGTTTCTAATGTACGCTGGAATGACTCTCGGTTCATATATGCCATCATCAGCACTTCACCCGTCCGATAATCCTGTACGATTGTCGGAACCAACCCGTTATCAAGCGGCTTAAAATCAGAAAAGTCAAAGGCACTCTCAAACACCTCAACATCGACTCCCTGATTTTTCAGGCTTCTCTTTGCTTTATAGATATCCTTATCCTCAAAATGGTTTGTTGAAATCCCATTAACCCTGTCCAGGGATAAAAGCTCTGCCAGATCATTGCGGCAAAGGCTGTCCCTGATAATGACATTCCCCTTGCACTTCTTCAGCTCTTCCCGCAGTCTTTCCGATAGATCTACATGCTTTAGGAGAAACAGACCAAATCCCATATCATAATAGGCATTTAACTGCTCTGCCGTTTGAAAATCCCTCTGCATATCGATTTCAATCGCAAGCTTTTCCCGGTCAAAACGGGAAGTGATTTCCTGCAATTCCTTCTCCGACGGCAGCACAGCCTTACGGAGCACTACGGTGCATGCACCGGTATATAACGCCTTTTTCGCATCCTCGAAGCGATCCACATGAACTCCTGCCAAAAAGGGAATATCTATATCCTTTTCCAGCTTGCGAAGCGTACTCAAAAACTCCTCATGCGAAGCCTCGTCTCCCGTGAAGTTGTAGAGATACAGGGCATCTGCCCCTTCGCAGGAATATCTGTCAGCCAGTCCGATTACACTGGAGGACAGCTCATTTTCCCCATTAATAAATGGAATAATCTTTTTCTGACTCATTATAATCCTCCATGCCGTTTCTAATGGTATGCCGCGACTTTTGCGGCACAAAATAGCAAAGCAAATAAACTTGCAAAGAATGACCTAGTTTCTCTTAGGCGGTGTCTTTTATCGCCTTAGTGAAACTTCATTCTTTTCAACCTAAGCTTCCCTTCGTAGAAAGCACATCCCGAATTCGGTCATCGTATTGGCACGCACCATCCAGCGCTTTCGCAAAAGCCTTAAACGCCGCCTCGATAATATGATGGTTATTCATGCCGTCAAGCATCTTCAAATGCAGATTCATCCCTGCGTTATAGCTTATTGCATAGAAAAATTCGTGTACCATCTCGGTATCAAAATCTCCTACTCTCGGTACTGTCAGAGGAATGTGATACTGCAAATACGGCCTGCCGGATAGATCAAGGGCACACAGCACAAGCGCCTCATCCATCGGCAGCATGCACTCCCCAAAGCGGCGAATCCCCTTCTTCTCTCCCAACGCCTCACGAATTGCCTGTCCAAGCACGATTCCTGTATCCTCAATCGTATGATGGGAATCTACCTCCAGATCTCCAACTGCTTTCACCTTCAAATCAAACAGGCCGTGTCTTGCGAAGCTATTCAGCATATGGTCAAAAAAGCCGATACCGGTCCCGATCTCTGCCTGACCGCTTCCGTCAAGGTTCAACTCAATCGAAATCTCTGTCTCACCTGTCCTGCGGCTCACGGCTGCCATCCTGTTCTCCAGCACGAAATCCCTCCCTTCGGACATGTATTACCTTCTTATTTTACACTAACAGACTCATGTATGCAAGTCAAATCCCCCGATACAAGCATACAGGACATAAACTGCCTTGTTTTTAGCGAGAATAAATTTTTATGACTTCTCCTCAAACCGTACTGCGATGGAATTGGCATGCGCCGTAAGCTTCTCTGCCGTCGCAAATTTCTCGATATCCCTATGTATCAATTCCAGCGCCTCCCTGGAATAGGAGATGATGCTTGATTTCTTTATAAAATCATCGACAGAAAGCGGCGAGAAGAATTTCGCCGTTCCGTTTGTCGGCAGGATATGGTTCGGTCCCGCAAAATAATCCCCTAATGGCTCGCTGCTGTACTCTCCCAAAAAGATTGCACCTGCATTTTTCACACGTGTCATAATGTCGTAGGGATTTTTCGTCATAATTTCCAGATGTTCCGATGCAATCTCATTGACCGCATCAATCGCATCTGCCATCGTATCTGCCACGAGGATATATCCATAGGCATCCAGCGATTTCTGTATGATCTCTTTCCTGGACAGTTCCTTTACAAATCCGTCTACTTCCTCTGACACCTTCTCTGCCAGCTCCCGGCTCGTGGTCACGAGGATCGCACTTGCCATCTCATCATGCTCTGCCTGAGAGAGCAGGTCTGCCGCCACATAGCGGGGATTCGCGCTCTCATCCGCCAGTACCAGGATCTCACTGGGGCCTGCGATCGAATCAATACTAACCGTTCCGGACACCGCCTTCTTCGCCAGCGCCACAAAGATATTTCCCGGTCCGGTGATCTTGTCCACCTTCGGCACGCTCTCTGTTCCAAAAGCCATGGCTGCCACTGCCTGCGCGCCGCCCATCTTGTAGACCTCATCCGCTCCTGCTTCCTTCGCCGCCACCAGGACCGCCGGATTCACCTTTCCCTGCCGGTTACATGGAGTCGCCATAATGATC
>CAYYGS010000332.1:0-3069 GCA_964471335.1 uncultured Jutongia sp. | reverse complement strand
CATCTTCGCTGACGACTTCCTTTGCAATACGCCTGACACAAAAGAGCGGTTTACCTGTTTCCTCCAGTATACTGGTAGGTATTGCTACCGGAATACTGACAATACTGATTTTAATATTCGGCGAGATCGTTCCCAAATCAGTCGCCAATCTTAAGGCGGATAAACTGGCTTTGATCTATGCAAAGCCCATCTATACTATTATGCAGCTACTCCGTCCTATTTCTTTTATTATGAATCAGATTTCGATGGGTTTACTGCGCCTGCTGCATATTGATTCTTCCAAGAAGCCTGCCATCACAGAAAATGAATTCCGCACGATTCTGGACGTCAGTCATATGGCCGGCGTAATCGAAAAGGAAGAACGGCAAATGATTACAAATGTGGTGGATTTCGGTGATTCTCTCGCGAAGGATATCATGGTTCCGAAAATGGACGTGGAATTTGCCAATATTAATTTTACCTATAATGAATTGATGGAATGCTATTCCAAGGAAAAATTCACCCGCATGCCTGTCTTTGATGACAGTCGTGATAATATTGTGGGAATCATTAACCTGAAGGATATCTTCTTTTATCATGGCTCGCTGAATCATTTTAAAATCGCTGATGTAATGCGGGAACCATACTTCACGTATGAATACAAAAAGATATCAGAACTCTTCTTTGAAATGAAACAGCAGTCCATTCCCATGGCGATCGTCCTTGACGAATACGGCGCCACTTCCGGGCTTCTCACTCTGGAAGACCTGATTGAGGAGATCGTCGGAGAAATCCGCGATGAATATGATGATAACGAGGAAGATGATATCACAAAACTGGATGATGAAAATTACATCCTGCTGGGTGTGGCAAAACTGGACGACATCGACGAACATCTCGGCACACATCTGGCTAACGAGGACTACGATTCCATCTCCGGACACATCATCAATCTCCTGAACCATTTCCCGGATTCCGGAGAGAGAATATCCGACCAATACGCCGAATATATTGTTCTGAAAGCAAATAATAATAAAATTGAAAAAGTAAAGATACATCTCCTGCCGCAGGAAGAAGAAAGCGACGAAGAGCAGGAGGAAGCACAAGAAGAAAAGGAGGCCTGAAAGGGCCTCCTTTTGACCCCAACATCATATCTATTATCATACTAATCCCACATGCCACGCATTCTGCGTGACTCAAATAAAGATGAAAAATGCTGCTTTTGCATTTTTTCTGGTTGAAATCGTAATGATTGTTAGACAGCGTTCTTTGCTGTCTTAGAATCATTTTTCAACCTATGGCCTGCTGTCCTGATATTCACAACGAATCACCTGATTCGTCGCACCGCGGTCAACGGCTCCTCCACTGACATCAGATACACACCGGACAAACCGGCATTCCTGAATCATTCCCCTGCTTCCCATCATTATGATGCCTGCACCACTCTTGCCGCGGCAATTTACAAACTGACACTGCTCAATCACGCCGCTCTGGCAGTATATGCCGCCATCCTGACAATAATTAAATACACATTGTGTGATTTTGGGCGAGGAGGCATTATAGATAGCACGCCCGCCCTTCATATTATAGAAAAGGCTGTCCCGCGCCTCCAAATGCGAATTTGACGCAAAAATCCCCCCATGCATCCCCATTCCATCCAGTCGGCTGGAACTTATGACACATCCCTTGGCATAATCCAGAGCTACGAGATCTTTTGCCTCCAATTCACTGCCAATCAATGTGGAATCGCGGATCTCCAATCTTCCCTTGCATCGGATCTGACGCCTGAGATAGACGATGGCATGATGTATTTTCAAGCAGCCTGCCGAGGCCACATCCACAGGACAATCTATAATTGTCGGACCCTGTATGTAATACTCCCCCATTACATCCAAGCCACTCGGTGATGACAGATATTGAATGGTCTCCTCCTTCTCCGGAAAACATTCCTGATATGTCATCCCACTGACCTTTCCCGCAATCTCTCCCTTATAAAACACGGCAGCTCCATATTCCGAAGCATAGCATTTTTCAAAGCAGCAGTCCCTGATCTCGAGGGAATCGAGCCCCAGGACAGCGCCCCCCTTCCTCGCCTCGCAATGACGGAAACGGCAGTTCTGGATTCTTGCACGTCCACCCCGCAGCATAACAGCGCCTCCGTCCTCCGGGGAATAGCAATGATGAAAATAACAGCTGTGAATCTCCAAACGCTCTCCCCAGAAGCGGATTGCCGCCCCTCTCGTCGTCTGATAGATCTCACTGTCGCGTATCAGAACCCGTCCGTCCTGTGCACGGATAAACATTCCCAGATTCCGGCAGTCAATATCACTGTGTATCACACGAACCATGCCCGCATTTCGTATATTGACACAAGCTCTATGGCTTCCACTCTTGCGTATCACACGGCTGTTTTCTATCGTCAGCTGGCCGCCCTCCAGTGCTATATTGCCGTAAATACGCACCACCGCGTGATCAAAGATCAAATGCATACCGGAACGAAGCACCAGATCCTCCCTGATCTCACACCGATCAAGCAGACGCACCTCCCGCTTCTTGTCCAGATATTCCTGCGTACAGGTAAAGGACTCGTACAACGTCATCAGGTAATATTTTAAATCTATCCGCGAGATTCCCAGCCCCTCCTGCTCCATCTGATGAAAGCAGGAACGGCAGCGGACATCATCCTCCTCCCTGGCGGCCTGCACAAAGCCCCTCAGAATCGTCATATATCTGTCCGGTATCACAAGCATCCTCGTAAAAAGCCGGATCAACTCTGTCTCCTGCCGGCTGATTTCCCCGTCTCTGCCACTCACGTTATACAAGTCAAGCATCAAAATATATTTTTTATAATCAGATCCTATAGAGGAATACAGATAATCCATCAACTCTGCCTCATTTCGCGAGAGCTGGATCGCTTTGGCGATCTGTTCCTCCGACAGCTCCATTCCACGCCGCAGCAGACGATCTAACTCAAAATTCTGTTCTATGATCACCTCCGGATTGATCCGGGCCTGCATCAGCACAGCCGAACAATAATATACTTTAAATTCCTCCGATTCCAAAAAAAGAGGATGCTTCGGTGTTAACCAG
>CAYYGS010000331.1:0-3105 GCA_964471335.1 uncultured Jutongia sp. | reverse complement strand
GCGTGGTTGTTATGATGCTTGGCCCTGTTTTGGTGATTGCAGTATTATCCAGTGCGTTTTCTGAGTTGATGAAATCTTACGAAGGGGTAGATGAATTTGACGTGGGATATCGGATGCAGGAGGAAGGGAAGGATCAAGTGATACCTGAGTCTGTCAAGCTTGCAGGAGAGGAAAACGGCATCTTTTTCCATGAATATCCGGAAGGCGAGGTGAAGGATGTTATGGAGAAAAATGAACTTGCGGGCTTTGTGGAGTTTTCAGAAGGTAGATATGTGGTATATAAGAGTGCAGATTATGAGATGGAAGGGATTGCCCTGGAATACTTTATGAGGAAGGCGATGAATGAGAGTACGATTGAGGATGTGATTGGTTTCATGCATTTACCGGAACGAGAAGATATTGTTTTGCCGGTGGAAGAGCTGGAATTTATGCCGGCAGTGAATGCGAGAGATTATTATGGCATCATTTATATTGTTTATTTTTGCTGGTGCGGAATGATTTGTGCAACCGGAGTTCTTAGCAATGAAAAGAAATATGGAATTGTGCAAAGATTTCAGGTTTCTAATATATCTGAACTGCAAAATTATCTGGGGAAGTTTATCCCCATCACTCTGACTGTGTCAGCTGGTATGGCCGTTACAACGATCATTACAGTATTACTATATGATATTCATTGGGGGAATCCGGTGCTATCCACATTCCTTGTTTTTATGATGATTTTGGCGGGAGCTGCCTTGGGAATGATGCTCTACAATCTCTCTGACAGTCTGGTCATTACAATTATCATGCTATTTACTATCGTGTGGTTTCTGGGATTTTTTGGTGGAAGTTTTGAGACGTATATGTTTTCAAGCACACCGGACACACTGAAGCATATGTCGCCGATTTATCATGGCAATCGGGCACTGGTAGAACTCTCCTGCATGGGTAAAAGCAGGTATGTCTCCAGTTCGGTATGGTATTCTTTCGCTATTACGGTGATTTGTTCTGTAATCGCTATAGCAGCAGGCAGCATCAGAAAGAGAGGCAGAGCATGACAGCATCCATAAAAATGAGTCTCAAATTATTATTACGGAATAAAGGTTTTTTATTTTTTCTGATTGTTACACCGATATTATCAGCATTTGTTCTGAGGATGAAAATGGATTATGCAATATATCAGGATAATTCGGATAAACAGACGATTCTGGAATTGAAGGATTATACAGAAAAAGCAGTTTATCAGGGGGAGACATCGGCTTGTATTATAAAAGTATACGATGGATCAAATTCTGAATTGTCGGAGTATGTATTGAACCAACTAGCGGAAATCAGTATGTTTTCCGTTTGTCGTGCTGATGTCAGTAATTTGTCAGAGAAGAAAGTAGAGGAAATTGCAAAAAAGGATGCCTTTGATGACAGGGCAGGAGTATTACTTTATTTGAAAGAAGATTTTGATAAGGCGGTATTAAATGATACATGGGAACAGGGGATAAAACTGTATGTTGTGTCAGAAGATGAACGTCAGAAACTTTTTGTGGCGGAACTTACAGATGTACTTTCCAGAATAAAACAGGTGCAGGACTTTTCACTCAGCGACATAACAAAGATGTTAGAGGTTCTTACAGTCACACATGACAGGCTGCCCCAAAAGAAGGTGGTAAATCTGGCGGGCAGGGATGAAAGTGTGTTGACGAAGCGGCAGATAAATCAGAAAACGCAAATCGGTTATGCATTTGCGTGTATTACGTTAGGATTTTTATTTTGCGGCGTCTGCGTAGCGCATTCTGTGATTGAGGAACAGAATAACAAGGTATTTACCAGAATGATGCTGACAAAATTAAGCAGTAAAAAATATTTTATATCAAAATTTGTGGTGGTGTTTGTAATCAGCGTGATGCAGACTTTTGTGCTTGCACTATGTTTATTCTTTCTTCCGGGGCTGGATGTTGGAATGAGTATCCTGAGTTTTCTGGCGGTAATCTTTTTGTTAGGATTGATATTTAGTACATTGAGTCTTCTGCTGGGGGTGCTTCTTGGTGATGTTATGAGTTCCAACTACGCAGTATATACCATTTGGAGTATTTCATCAATGCTGGCAGGCCTGCTTTTCCCTTTGGATGATACGACGCCGGCATTGAAAGCAATCTCTTATTTTATGCCGCAGAGATGGTTCATGGATGCGTCGGAATTATTAATAACAGGGAATAAGAGTGCATATTCTATGTTATTTTATGTCACAGCCGCTTACTTAATTGTTATTGTCAGTGTAGGCAGTGTGGGACTTAAGATCAAGAGATACGAATAGAGAGGGACGGCATATGGAGGAACGATTCAGGGGGCGTTATTTTGTCTTGCTCCGGATTGTATTATTGCTAATATTGGAAATATATCTTGTGTTATCACAGTCCTTGTTGACAGGGGCATCTGCAAAGGTGCTCCTGCTTCTTGCATTATTGATCGGAGTGATTGCAGGAAAGGAATTTGCAGAACATCGGATTCAGATTTTATTCTTGGGAGCGGCAGGAGTTTTATGGTTTTATATCATAATTATGCTGGGGAATGCGCTTTCTTTGTTAGGTGTTTTCTTGTGTTATGAAGTGTTGACCTATTTCAGGCCTAAGCTGTTGTGGTATTTGCTGCCCTTGGGCTTGGCCTGCGTGCCTGATGCGACAGAAATCTCCTTGCAGATGACGCTCTCTTTTTTCATGGGAATCATTTACTGCCAGCATGATTTCGTGGTGGAATCCTATCGTAAACAAACGAAAGAGGATACGATTATGGAACAGGAATTAAAGCATCGCATGAACCGAAGGGAGAATGAAATGCAGGAGGAGGTAAGAAAGGGTTTATTGATAGCGGAAAATCAAGCGCTGGAGGAGAGAGCAGAGCTTTCCCAAACCCTGCACGATAAGCTGGGACATGCGATTAATGGCTCTGTGTATCAGTTAGAAGCAGTGAAGGTGCTGATGGAAAAAGAGCCGGAAACATCTAAGAAAATGATACAGGCAGTCATCGACCAGCTGCGCAGTGGAATGGATGAGATAAGGGTGATTCTCAGGAAGGAGCGTCCCAGAAAGTTTAAGCTTGCGATATTACAACTGGAGAAATTATGCGAAGACTGCC
>CAYYGS010000330.1:0-3116 GCA_964471335.1 uncultured Jutongia sp. | reverse complement strand
GGAACAGGAACGCACAATCCAGAATATGAAAGTAAGCGAAACTTACCCATTAAATTTTTGAGATTATATCCAGAGGTGATACCATTGAAGAATTATAAAATGAAAAGGTCTTTCTGCGTATTATTGATTGCTGTCAGTCTAGTGTCCGGATTGGTGCATTTTCCTGTTTTTGTGACAAGGGCAGAGGCAAAACCAAATTGTCTGTGACAGTAAGAGTTGATTCTAAAAAAGTGAATAAAAAGACAATAACTATGAAAAAGGGGAGCAGCAAAAAAATCAAACTGTCCCTCGTACCAAATCAATCAGGAATTAAGACAAAGTACCAGTCTAACAAAAAAGGGATTGTGACAGCCAGCAAGACAGGAAAGCTGAAAGCGAAGAAGGCAGGAACAGCAAAAATAACGGTTACGGTGTCAGGTGATAACATTCGCAAAACAAAGCTGTGGTTTAAGGTAAAGGTAATTCGTCAGAATAATTCTGACAAAAAGGCAGGCACGCCAGTTGTACTTACAGTAAACGGACAGACATTTCAGGCAATATTTTATAACAATAAGACATCAAACGCATTATTAGAAAAAATGCCGATGACACTTAACATGAAAGAATTGAATGGGAATGAGAAGTATCACTATTTTGATACAGAATTTCCGACAAATGAAAAGTCACCGGGAAAAATTGAAGCGGGAGATATTATGCTGTATGGCTCGGATTGTCTGGTACTCTTTTATGAATCTTTTGCCACTTCATACAGTTATACATCTTTAGGATTTGTAGAGAAGCCGGAAGGTTTGGCAGAAGCGTTGGGAACAGGTAGTGTTCATGTAGATATTTTTGTTTCAGAATAAGAGATTGGAGAATGGGCATATGAAAAAACAAATTAGTTGCTTGATTATGCTGTTATTTGTGGTATCTATGCTGGCAGCTGGATGTGGAAAAGCAGAATCAGAGCAGGCAGAAAAGAGAAGTGAGGCTTTGCAGTCTGAACAGAAAAACGGCGAACAAAAAACGGAGGATATCAATATCATTACCCCAACATCTGAAATTGTTTCATTAGAAGATGGTTTTTCTGCAGTGAAGTATTCCGGAGATTATAAATTGGATGAATTTTTGGAGCAGGGAGGAGCTTCCACGGATGTAGAGGTTATGAGTTTTTTGACGGAACATTTATTTTCAGGAGAATCTGGTCTTAAATATTCCGGTGATGTATTTGGGTGCAGTACCATCTCTGTTAAAAATCCAGATGGAAAGTATATGTTTGGAAGAAATTTTGATTGGAATAAATGTGAAGCCTTGGTTGTAGGTTCTGAACCAGAGCAGGGATATGCCTCTATATCCACTGTAAATATGGATTTTATTGCTGCCGGTGCCGGAATGGATTTAGGGAAGTTCTCAAATCAGATGAAAACAGTGGCAGCATTGTATGCCCCATTAGATGGTATGAACGAAAAAGGATTTTGTGTTTCTGTAAATATGATTCAGGATTCTGCCACTATTAAACAGAACACAAATAAACCGGATATTACTACAACAACAGCAGTCCGTCTGTTATTGGATCGGGCAGCAGACGTGGATGAGGCATTAAACCTGTTAAAACAATATGATCTGCATGCCTCTATGGGAATGATGGTACACTTTGCTTTGGCAGATGCAAGCGGGCATTCCGTTGTTGTGGAGTATATTGAAAATGAAATGGTAGTAACAGATACACCTGTTGTAACAAATTTTTATTTGGCATCAGGAGAAAAGTATGGAGTTGGAACAGAGCAGTCCCATACCCGGTATGAGATTTTGACAGAACTGCTGGAGAAAAATGACACGATGGAGATGCAGGATGTAAGGGATGCCTTGGATAGTGTCAGCAAAGACAATTTTGGAGAATATGAATCTACGGAGTGGAGCATTGTCTATGATCAGGACAGTGGGATGGTACAGTATTACCATCGTGAAAATTATGGAAAGGTATATTCTTTTCAGGTTTCAGCGAAAGGCTAGATGATACGTTCAAATTCTTCTAAAAACAACTGAGCTGCCTTTGGAAATATCTGATATTTTTTCCAGATCAGGTGCATTCCTACACTCAGCTGCGGTTCGCAGGGGATAAAACAGAGATTGCCATCTCTGGTGGTATTGATGATTTTATCCAGGGCAAGGGCATAGCCAAGCCCCTCATCTACCATCAGGGAAGCGTTGTAAAGTAGATTATAGGTGGCAGTCACATTTAATTCCTCTCTGTTTTTGCCGATCCAGGAGGTCAGGAGGTCCCCGTTGTGTGTATTACGGTTGATAATGAGAGGTTTATCCCACAGATCTTCTGGGCAGATGCTCATCTTTTCAGCTAAAGGACTGTCTTTCCGCATTAAAACACCATAAATATCTTTCACCGGGAATTCCAGGTACTCATATTTGGAAGTGTCCACTGAAGCAAATAAGAGTCCAAAATCAATCAGTCCCTTGTCAAGACTTTCCAGAACATCCATCGTATCACCACTGGAAATGTGATAGTGAATGTCAGGATATGTAAGTTGTAGATGCCTTGCTGCTTTTGCCAGCAGATGAACGGCATCTGTTTCTCCGGCACCAATGTACACGTCCCCGGCAACGATATCATCGGAAATGATAATTTCCTGTTCGGTCTTTTCCACCAGATCAAGAATTTCTTCTGCTCGCTTCCGCAAAATCATTCCTTCTTCCGTCAAAGTGATCTTTCGGTTTCCACGGATCATAAGCTGTTTTCCCAGTTCATCCTCCAAATCTTTGAGCTGCCTTGAAAGGGTGGGCTGGGAGAGATGCAAAGATTCCGCAGCACCGGAAATACTTTGTTCTCTCGTGACAGCAAGAAAGTATTGAAGAACCCTTATTTCCATTTGGCTGACCTCCTTTGAAATGTTTTTGTCGTATTTGTATCCCATTAGTATAACAAGGCGCAGATATAACTGTCAAGCATAGATGGATATTATATATAAGCATTTGTTATTAAATATAATGAATGTTACAATATATTTAGTATTGTTATGATTGTTCAGGGAATTCGACAGATGTAATAGGGTCATTGCAAAAAATTGACACTTCGGAATGGAGACAGATAGTATGAGAGAGGCAATTTTATCAGGTAAAAG
>CAYYGS010000329.1:0-3127 GCA_964471335.1 uncultured Jutongia sp. | reverse complement strand
GTTACAATGAAAGATGACTCTGCAATGCTCGACGACCTCGTAGTGGTAGGTTACGTGGCGGGAAAAGATTATCGGACTTTTCTTAGGAAAATAGGCGGCATAATTTCTGCAAGAAAATTAGTTTACTATGTACTAGCACTCCTTTGCTTCCTCCGGCAGGCCGGCCTCCGCGAGGGAAATTGCCTTTTTAATCCGTGCATAGACAATATCGCTGACTTCTGTAGACTTCATTCCCTGATAATCTTCGTAATATAGAGGCCGCAGATAGATCACCTGTGTCTCTACTCTCCGCATGGACCAGAGATCAAATACCTTCCAGCTGTCAACCAGGGCAACAGGCACAATAGGGGCATGGGCGCGCATTGCGCTCTTAAAACAGCCGGGCTTAAAGGGATCGACATGGTTGCCATTCCTGTGCTTATAGCCCCCTGACGGGAAAATGATGAATCTGCGTCCCTGCTTCACCTCACGGGTGACTTCTGAGATCACGCCCGCTGCCTGACGCAGATCATCCAGACGGATGCGCTTGCCCTGTACCAGATCGATAAACTGCTGTACGAGCGGGGTATGGGAACGCTTTTCATCCATAACAACAGAACACGGGGTGGCATGTGTATGCATGATCCCCAGCGCGTCATATTTGCCCTGATGATTACAAAACATCACATAGCCACCCTTAACAGGTAAATGCTCTTGTCCATAGCCTATTGTATAAATCCGTCCCGATATCATGATCTGGCGTATAGCCTTTAAATCATATTGATATCGAAATTGTTCGGAATATTTTTCTTTATGCTTTGCGTAGTATCCCATCGTAGGAATCATCCAAATTCTATGTACATTTCTGATAATGACATAAATAAACCGCATCATTTTTATACACCTCGTTATACCTGTGATGTCTTCTTCCTGATAAAGTCTGCCAGTTCTGCTGCTTTGCCCTCCAGACAGCGGATCGGGAGGATAATATAATTCACGGCTCCCTTTTTGAGATAGAGATAATCCTCCGTCTCACAGATATCAATAATCTCAGAATAAGCTGTTTTGTTTATTTCGCGCGCAGTAGACTCCACAATCTCCGTTTCACCAAATTCAATCGTTGCCTCCTCATTGTATGGGAGTTTTCCTTCCTTTTTCATCGCCTGGATTGCCTTGCGGATTCGCTTCTTTGTATGGGTAGAATATGTAAGGCACCAAACGGTGGAAATCACCAGAAGACCTACAATCTCTCCAAGAAGCAGGGAACGCCCGATACCGGCCAGCAGAAGGATTGTAATTATACATGCAGAAAAAAAGAAGCATAAAAGCCTTCCCAGCAGGAGTGTCTTTTTTCCCTGTTTGGAATGAAAAGCATGATAAATATTAAATTGGATGTAATCTTCCTCATTTACCTGAATATGAAATGTCATTTGTATAATCTCCTATCTGTTTTCTTATATTTAAAATGATATGCAGTATATAACCTTATTAAGAATAAGCATTTTTTTCGACATAAGTCATCATTTTATTATGCCTCCATCCATGTGCCAATATAAGCATTAAAAATGAAGCATATCCAATGAATGGGCTATTCATTATCAATCCTGCAACGAATATACCTACAATGCAAATCCCAATAAATACCATAATAGCAATATGTTCTTTCAACCATTTCCTTTTGAAAAAGTCAATTTTATCTTTTAAAGTAAAACTACTTGCTTTTATGATCTGTGTCAGGTTTTCTTCAGAAGCTTGCTTATACTCTTCGGCAGAAAGCCTTTTCCCACTTAATATCTCATTGATTGTAACATCGAATATGTCACTCATCGAAAGCAGAGCATCTGCTGGAGGCATATATGCACCTGTTTCCCACCTGGAGACCGTTTTGTTTGTGACACCTATCTGCTTTCCAAGTTGTTCCTGAGTCAGACCTTGATATTTTCTTAAATCAGCAATGAATTTCCCGATTTTTATTAAATCCATATCAATCACCTCTGTAAGCATTATATTAGATATGGGGTGTTTTGTCTATCCCATGATCAGCGAATCTGCAATTTTTTCATTCCCCAAAGATGTAGATAGATTAGACATTAGGCGTATTTGCTATGATAGTGCAAACCATTTTTGAACTATTCCTTATGGCATCGTCCGGATAACCTCATCCGGTGTAATGATCTTTTGCGGAGCAATATCATGGGACTCGACCGCCAGTCTGTCTACCAGCTGAAAATCATAGGCCGGCGCCCAGGTCATCAAATGGCTGCTTCCATGCCGGGAAAGGTAGCGGTCATAAAAGCCGCCTCCATATCCTACGCGTCCCCCGTTCCTGTCAAAGGCAAGTCCTGGCAGGAGCATCAGCCCCTGATCCGCAAGGATCTTCCGGCAATAACCGCGCGGTTCGCGAATGCCATAACTTCCCTCCTCCAGATCCTGCAGGGAATGAATCTCGTAGAAATCCATTTCGCGCCCCTCTACCCGCGGAACGGCAACCCGTATGGAAGCGCCTTCCTCCTGCATCGTCAGAACTCTCTGAATCAGCGCGATCGTATCCACCTCAGTTCCCACGGAAACAAAAGGAAAAAAGCAGGACAGATCCTGCCATATATCCTCTGCCAAAATCGCATGATAAATCGCAAGGTTCTGCCTGCTGCGTTCCTTTTCACTCATCCGGGCACGCCGCCTCTTCATCTCATCCCTGATTTCCTTTTTTGTCATTCTAATGCTCCTCCAATGAAAAGGGGTAAATAAACTTTGCCGGTTTAGATATTCTTTTCGCCTTTACTGCTTTCCGGCTCCACAATCGAAACATTCTCCAGCTGACTCCTGACATTAGTCTTAATATTTGCGATAAAGCGGGCGCGCAGCTCCTGCTGCTCAGCCTTCTCCTCCGGTGTCAGCCCCTCGCTTTTCGATTTATGGTATAATTCGTTGATTCGTTCAATACTGACTTCCTGCATCGTAGTTGCTCCTTCCTGTTATTCTTGTCTGCCGACAGCCTGATTGATCGCATCCAGCAATCTCACATTCTCTTTCCTGACAGCCGCGCCGTAATGCTGACCGCCAAAACGATCCCCAAGAATCGCAGTGGTATCGTCCACATAGCCATTTAAGATACTGACATCCACTGACATCACATCAATATTTCCGT
>CAYYGS010000328.1:0-3134 GCA_964471335.1 uncultured Jutongia sp. | reverse complement strand
CTTCTCCCTCCGCTTCTGATTCCTCTGGCAGATAATCCGTTCCATAGATAAATCTTTGAAATATGCATCCCTCTTCGCACTGATGACTACATATACCATCTTCCGGGAATCTCCTATTTCTTAAATCTAATTGGCTAAAGTTATGATTCTTTCCATATCCGGTGATGATTCCTACTACTCTGTCAGCACCTTCTTTACCCTCCAATGCAGAACAAGTATTACACCATACCGTATTGCAGCATCTCTCTGCACCACCCATGATCGACGTTTCAAACTCATAACTATGACCTGATGACCAGGAAGGACACAAAAGTAACTTAACATTTAAATCTCTGATTAGCATATTTCTAACGTCTTCATCCAGTTCACTTTTGCAGATTAATACCGCAACGCTTCCATATCCAGCAATATGTATCAGATGCACAATATCTCCTACAACAATATCCTCGTTATAATATTCATCGTCTGTTTCGAAACGATACCTTTTTAATTTATCCTGTGCAAACAAAATATTCCCACAATAATCCAGAATATAACTACTGTTTGTATTTTTATTTTTTGGAGATATATCATCTTTCCAAATACTCGGCAAAACACAAATTTTGATATTCTCTAAGGGTTCCTTAGAAAGCATGCTACTGATTTCTTCTGGCATATGATCTGTACCTAGCATTTCTGGAAATACCAATACTTCACTCTCCATTTTATCCGCTTTCTTGATTACCCTTTTCACCTGTTCTATCAATATTCTCTCCGTTTGAACATTATGTTTATTGACTGAAAAACAATTCGTTTTCTCTTTATTGATATTCTTTGTATAAAACTTACATGCAAGTTTTATGTTTTCCATTAATGGTGACAGACCAATACGTACAAAGGATTCATTTTGTCCATTAAGTGTACTGGCAAACAAAGTCTTTTCCATTACATAATTCTTTACTCTATATTTTCCCGCAGCTTTTCCATTTTTAAGCATTACCACATATGAATGCTTTAAAAGTAAATTGATATCGGTACAATGATTCGCATGTCTGTTTTTTCCTTCCCACATACATGCATACCTTGGAATCAGCAGAATCTCTGTGTTCAACTGGTTATTTGCAGAATTTAAACCTTCTAACTCAATATATTCTTCAAATTTAAACCCTCGCCTGATTAACCAGTGTTCATACTGTTCATACGCATATTCATCCAATCTTGAAATCAGATGTGACAAATATATGGAAGGAACATCTTTCCTCTTAACAACGTTTTCAATTCGGTCAATCAAACCCTCATCTGTTTCAAATAACTTATTTATTTGTATCTCCAATAAATTCTCTTGGGCATGGGGATATGCCATAATATCTTCTATATCCATTGATTCATCCACAAATTTTCTGATTAGTTCTGCCAATAAATCATAATATTGCTCTATCTTTATGTTCATTTATCCTCACTTTCGTTTATTATACCATTTTTTTATCTGTCTGCAACATATTATTCACTTTTTATTCACTTTTTATGCATCTATGAATGCTATTCCCTTTGTCGGGTTATACTAGGACACATTATCCGGCTTACAATGTTCATACACACACTTAACCACCTGCTGCCCAAGTGCCCTGTCAATGGCACCACCGCTGAAATCGGAGATACATCTTCTAAAATTGCACTGTTCTATGATTCCTTTATTCCCATACATTAAAACCCCCGCTCCGCTCTTGCCGCGGCAATTAACAAAAACACACCGTTTGATTTCACCATTCTGGGAATAAACTGCCCCATCCTGGCAAAAGTTAAATATACATTCCCGTATCTCAGGAGAATACGCATCATATACCGCTCTTCCCCCACTAATATTCCTAAAAAGTGACTTAGTTACTGTAATCCTGCTTCCCGACGCATTAATCCCTCCACTTTTTCCCATTCCATTAAACTCACAATGATGGATTCGGCAGTTTCTGGAATGCTCAAGTATAATCATATCACCTTGATCTAAATGATTGCTGATGAGCTTCACATTCTTCATCTGCAGGCTGCCTCGGCAGCGAATCGGATAATTCAGATACAAATTAGCATCTTCTATAATGAGGTTTCCTTCCGCCTCAACCAGTACCGGACAGTCGATAATCGTAGACACCACAATATGGTATTTTCCTGTCACCTGAAAAGTTCCCATTTTCGCCAGATACTGTATGGCTTCAGCTCCCTCAGGACAACAATCTTTATACTGAAGATGATGCACATTGGCGCGAACAAATCCATGATAAAAAATTGCTGCTCCATATTCCGCAACACAACACTCATTAAAACGGCAATTTGTAATCTGGTTACCTTCCACACAGAAAATAGCGCCGCCCCGTCTCGCTTCACAACTGCGAAAACGGCAGCCCGTTACAATTCCGCTTGGTGTGCGAATCATAAGTGCTCCGCCATCCTCCGGAGAATAACACTCATAAAAATCTGTATCCGTCACCCTAATCGAGTTACCCCAAAAGCGAATTGCCGCTCCTCTCGTTGTCCGGTAAATGAGGCTTTTATGTATCTGCAAATCTCCTGCCTCTGCCCGAATGAGCATTCCCAAATTACGACAATCCATCTCACTGTTCGCGATAAAAATCCGGCTGTGTGCAGACTTCATATTGATACATGCGCGATGGGAATCTCCTTTCCTGATGACCTTACTTTCCTCAATAATAAGCTCACCGCCATCCAGAAGGATATTGCCATGCACCCGGACTTCCGCATGGTCAAAAACCAGACGCATTCCCTTATGTAATACCAGATCTCCCTTAATCTGACACCGTTCAACAATACGCATATCACCTTCTGCCTCAAGCATTTCCTGCGTACACTCTAACGTTTCCCAAAGCTGCATAATATAATATTTCATATCCACCATAGCAAGATCCATATGATGAATATGCATCCGATGCAGAATTCCACGGCATTTTACCCCATTTTCCTCATGGGCACTTTGGGCAAATTCCTCCAAAAGAGACAAAGCATCCTGCGAAACCCCAAACATTTTTGAAAAAGCCTGAATAGAGTCCTTTTCCTTTTCCTGCATCCCTGATTCCCGCAAACTCACATTAATAATATCTAACATCAACAGATATTTTTCCCGGTCAGAAGTAAAAGACTCCAGCAGC
>CAYYGS010000327.1:0-3135 GCA_964471335.1 uncultured Jutongia sp. | reverse complement strand
CGATATTTTCCAGAACGAAGCTAGATTATATGCCCCGTAGCTTGCTGCGGGGTATTTGACATGATAAAGGAGCTTGATATGGAACAGAATATAACCCAGGAGAAAAATAAAATGGGAGTGGGCAGGAGCATGCTGTATACGCTGCGGACGATCTGGCGTGCGGATAAGGGATGCATCCTGTTCTCCTTTTATAAAAATTGTACAGAAGAAGTGTATATGTCGTTCTTCTTTATATTGATGCTGCAGATGATTTATTCCTATATTGAGAATGGGAAACCGTTTATGGATCTGGTACGTTTCGTGGCACTGTTTTGCTGCGGGCACATCTGTATTCATTTGGCTTCGGCGGGGTATGCCTATTATATCCGTTGGAAGACGCCAAAGGTGTATGGTTATGTATTTCAGCAGGTGATCAACAAGGCGGGCCATATGCCGCTGACACGTTATGAACAGCCGGAATTTTATGACCGTTTTGCAAAGGCGCTGGATGAATGCCTGACGAAAGCGATGGATGGCCTGGCAAATTTGACATGGGCGGTTGGATGTGGTCTTTCTGCAGTGGCGGCAATGATATTGATTGTCCGTGTAGATCCGATTATGATCATTTTTTCTCTGCCATCTATCTTTTTTTCCTTTTATTTTGGGACAAAGATTAATGAATGTCAGTACCAGCTCCGCAATGAGGAGTCGAGGGATAAGAGAACAGCAGAATACGTGAAGCGAGTATTTTATGAAAAGAAATACGCGGGAGAGATCCGTCTTTACAACATTCGCAAGGTACTTCTGCGTGAACATACAGAATCATATGACAGCCGTCAGAAAACATATGACAGAATTTACCGGAGAATTAATTTTTACCAGGTGCTCCAGTCAGGTCTTTTGTATGGACTGCCAGTGCTGTGCACCTATCTGTACGTGAGCGTGATCCTGAAGACGACGGGACAGGCAAAAATCGGGCTGTATGTTGCAACGCTGGGCAGTATCGACTATTTTTCTTGGCGCGTGAAACAGACGATCCAGCGTTTTATAGATGCTGGTAAAAATTGTATGTATATGAACAATCTGCAGGATTTTCTGGAAATGGAAGAGGAAGTACAGAAGGCTGAAACATGCAGAATTGAGGGAGAATTAGGTGATATTGAATTACAGGATGTGACCTTTTGCTATGAGGGGGCCAAGCAGCCGGTGATCCGGGATCTGTCTCTCTCGATCCGCAAGGGGGAGCGTGTGGCGCTTGTGGGAGAAAACGGGGCAGGTAAGACGACGCTCGTCAAGCTCCTGATGGGGCTGTATCCGATACAGGAAGGCAGGATTACGGTTGGCGGTGTTGATATTGAGCAATATGACAAGGAGGAATATCATCAGCATTTTGGGACAGTCTTTCAGGATCTGCAGATTTTTGCACTGCCGCTCTCGCATAATGTATTGATGAAGGAGCCGGAGAATGAGCAGGAGAGGCAGCAGGTTGTGGATGCGCTGCACAAGGCGCAGTTTGGAGATACGCTGCAGACTTTGCCACAGGGGATCGATTCGATGGTGACGAAGGAATTTGATGAGAATGGTTTCATCTGTTCCGGCGGGCAGGCGCAGAAGATTGCGATTGCACGTGTCTTTGCCAAGGATCCGGATATTGTTATTCTGGATGAGCCGTCGAGTGCGTTAGACCCGATTGCGGAATTTAATATGTATCAGAATATGCTGGATGCTTCGGAGGGAAAGACAGTATTTTTTATCTCACACCGTCTATCTTCTGCGCGTATCGCAGACCGTATCTTTTTCCTGGAACGGGGGCAGGTATTGGAGAGCGGCACGCATGATGAGCTGATGGAGAAGGATGGGAAATACGCCAGAATGTTCCGGCTGCAGGCGAAGAACTACCGGCAGAGGGAAGGAGGTGCGGCAATATGAGCCAGGATCAGAAGGAAGCCCGGAAGGGCGATAAGCTGTCGATTGGCCGGCTGATGTCCAATGTTGCTTACATCATCCGATTTGCACTGGAGATTGACCGCAGGATCGTTTTCTGTATCTATGGCGCGTTCCTGTTCTGTAATGTGATGTACGCTGTTTATAGTACCTTTTTCCTGAAATATTTCATACAGATGATTCAGAACCGACGGTTTCAGTTGACAGAGACTATTATATACGTCATTATCGGAGTCGGTCTGCTGATCGTGTGTAATATGGTCGAGGTCATTACGCAGAACTGGGCACAGGTGAAGTTTTTGAGGGTGACAGGCATTGTACAGAGACGGTTTATTCAAAAGACAGCCAATATTGATATGATCTGTTACGATAATAAAGAGTATTTTGATGATTTTGTGATTGCGGCATCCCAGTCGGAGGAGATGTTGATGCAGGGAATCCTGTCCACAGGAGTGCTTCTGGGCCAAACGGTGGGAATCCTGACGCTGGGAGGCCTGGTGATGAGTATTAATCCGGTCATTGCGGTCTTTCCGATCGTGGGATTTCTGATTAATATGGTGACACGGTTTAAAATTACCGAGTATGAGTATAATTACGAGATGGAGTATAAGCGCATTATGCGTAAGGCAGATTACTCCAAAAGAGTTTTTTACCAGCCGGAGTATGCGAAGGAAATCAAGCTGTCCGATATTGGTGTGCCGTTACAGAGCCAGTTTCATGAGGCGATTGATGAAGTGACGGACAAGGCGCACCAGATTGGTGTAAAAATTGCAGTTCTTTCGCTGATCAATTGGATCTGTACCTTTACGGTATTATCGGATTTTTGCATCCCTGTCTATCTGGGATACCTCGCGCTGGTCAGACGCAGCATTGCATTGGCGGATGTGGCGGCGATGAATAACGCGGAGGAGGGAATCCGTAACAGCCTGGACGCGCTGAATTATGCACTTGTCATGTTTCAGAAGGTTGGCCAGTTTGCAGAGAGATTCCGCCGCTTTATTGACTATGAGATTAAGATCGAGGATGATCAGGGGAGTATGCCTGTGCCGGAGGGCAATCAGCTTCTGGAGATTAAAGAGATGTCTTTCCGGTATGATGGAGCTGCGAACGATACCCTCCACCATATTAATATGACCATCCGGCCGGGGGAGAAGGTAGCCTTTGTCGGTGAAAACGGGGCGGGAAAATCTACGCTGGTGAAGCTTCTCATGC
>CAYYGS010000326.1:0-3143 GCA_964471335.1 uncultured Jutongia sp. | reverse complement strand
AACAGGATTCTGTGGGAGGCGTGATTGAGTGTATCGTCCGCGGGATGCCAGCAGGTGTTGGTGATCCTGTTTTTGAGAAATTGGACGCCAATCTGGCAAAGGCTGTTATGTCGATTGGTGCAGTCAAGGGCGTGGAGATTGGTGATGGTTTTGGCGCGGCCGGTGCATTTGGCTCTCAGAATAACGACAGCTTTCAGGAGGATGGACAGGGCGGCATCATGAAGATGACAAACCATGCCGGCGGTGTGCTGGGAGGGATCAGTGACGGAAGTGATATCATCCTGCGTGCGGCAGTCAAGCCGACGCCGTCGATTGCCAGGGAACAGAGGACGGTTACGCGTGAGGGAAAGAATGTGGATATCCATATCAGAGGCCGTCATGATCCGATTATCGTGCCGCGTGCCGTTGTTGTGGTAGAATCTATGACTGCCGTTGCCCTGCTTGACATGCTGATGTGTTCTATGACTTCACGCCTGGATAGAATGAAGAGCTTTTTTATCTAATAGGAAATTGCTCGCAATATAGAGGTATGCAAAAAGGGCAAAACGCTGGTTTTGCCCTTTTTGTATAGGCGCGCTGGATTTGTACCTTTTGCCCCGAGTATCATATAATAATTTATAGCATAAGGAACCGATGTGTCGTTTTTATAAATTACTATCGATCCGATGCATCAGGGGAGGCATTATGAGATACTATTATTATGGCAAAGAGCCGGATATCAGAGAAAATAGCCGATGGACAGGGGGACAGGATGGCGACGGCAGGAATGATGCCGGGGGATATCCATACGAAAGACTACAGATCGTATATGATGAGGATACAATATATGAGATTGATGAGGAGTGTGAGGAATGCCGCAGAAAAGGGATTTCTCCGGCACTGTGCCGATCCTCCTCTTTAAAATGATTCAGACTATCCTACCAGATAAAACAAGGCTGCCGCATTATGCGGCAGCCTTGCTGTTTGTGTCGTCTAAGTCCTGCTTAGGCGGCACGAAGTGCGGCATGTTGAACGCTTTGAAGGACATATTAGAATCCATTACCGCAGCAGCACAGAAGAATTAAGATCCAGATTATGGAACTGCATCCGCATCCGCTGTCACCGCATCCACCGCCGAAGCCGCCGGAGAAGCCGCCGTTATTGCCACAGCAGCAGCACAGAAGAAGCAGGATAATAATCCAGCTGCATCCTCCTTCGTTTGAACCACATCCGCCACCACAACCAGTTGCTGCTAAATCACTCATGAAATCCTCCATTCTGCCGTAGAAACCGGCAGTAAATTTATTTACATTTCTAATCTATGTAGCACGGCTTGGACAGTTTCCTGCAAAAAACAATATTTTTATTTAAATAGGATTTTTGACACCCTAATAGATCTTTTAAAAAAATTGTCAAAATATGGATACCATGGTAAACTGAACTTGCATTTCGAGACAAAGGATATTGACAGGAGGGTTCGAATAGAAACATGGCGTGCTGGACATCATGAAAAGGTGTGAAGGATTGTTTATAGCGGCAAATCGGCATGTCTGGAAGAGGAAGGAATGGAGGAATACGGATGAGAGAAGAGGAGAAGAAGAATACAGAGCAGAATTGTTGTAAAAAAACAGATCATGGGTATCATCCTGTGCAGAAGGGACTTCGGCGAGGCCTTGCCGCGGTGCTGGCGCTTTGTTTGGCCCTGACGGGCTGTCAGCTGGCCGGCAGACATCAGGAGCCGTCTTATGAGCCGCCGGAAGAGACCATCACAGAGCCGGAAGAGGAACCGATTGGCATGAGCGAGGAGGATGCTACCTATGCCGCGCTGGAGTATATTGAGGGGATGTCCCTGGAGGAGAAGATCGGGCAGCTTTTTATTGTGAATCTGGAGCTGCTGGACACTTCGCAGGGGAATTTTTACGAGCATAAGAAGATCACAGAGCAGATGAAGGAGGGCCTGCAGAAATATCATGTAGGAGGAGTGATCTTTTTTTCCAGGAACATAGTAAAACGGAAGCAGACAAAGAAGTTGATCCGCCGTCTGCAGAAGAATGCAGATATCCCTCTTTTTGTTACCGTTGATGAGGAGGGTGGCGATGTGGCCCGCATTGGTGCGAATGAGGCTATGAAAACGGAAACATTTCCTACCATGGAGGAAATTGGCAGGACGCAGGATGAAGACTATGTATACCGGATGGCGTCCACGATTGGACGTGAGATCGGAGAACTGGGTTTTAATGTGGACTTTGCGCCGGTAGCTGACGTCAGAACGAGCGAGATGAATCAGGAGATCGGCACACGTTCCTTCGGAGATGATCCCGACCTGGTATCCGGAATGGTAGATGCTTATGTGAGAGGGCTGGAGAGTCAAAATATCTGTGCGACACTAAAGCATTTTCCGGGACAGGGATCTTCGGAAGGTGACACACATCAGGGGAGCGTGGATATTGACAGCAGTATTGCGAAGCTGCGCAAGATAGATTTTAAGCCGTTTAACAGGGGGATTCGTGCAGGTGCCGATTTTATTATGGTATCCCATATCTCTGTCAGCAAGGTGACGGAGAGCAGTGAGCCTGCCAGTATGTCAGATCTCATCCTGACGACAATTCTGCGGGAGGAGATGGGCTTTGAGGGGCTTATCGTCACAGATGCTTTTGATATGGCATCCATTACGAACCACTATACGGCAGGGGAGGCGGCGTGCGAGGCGTTCCAGTCCGGTGCCGATATTATCCTGATGCCGCAGGATCTGGAGGATGCCTATACAGCTTTGCTTGAACAGGTACAGAAGGGGATCATTGATGAGAAGCGGGTGAATGACTCGGTGCTGCGGATTCTGAAGTTGAAATTCCAGAAAGGGATTATGACATTGGAAGATCATCAGGAGGAGGAAGAGATTCAATGATAACATCATAATATAGAGTTCCTGCTGGAAGGGAGATACGGGTAAAATATGACAAAATTTCAGAGATTGCCTTGAAAAACGCAAAAAAGCCTTGTGATTTTTGGTGGAATTGATATAATGTACGTTGTGGTATTAGTGCCAGCAGGCGATACAGACTGGCATATGGCAATTTACAGAAATAGGAGGATACTGCTATGAAAAAGTTGGATATGCTTTACGAGGGCAAGGCGAAAAAGGTCTATAAGACGGAGGACGCCGA
>CAYYGS010000325.1:0-3147 GCA_964471335.1 uncultured Jutongia sp. | reverse complement strand
AATAATCATCTGTGTACTCTGTCCGGCCGGGACAAATCCCCGGCTGGTATCTTGTCTCTTCCACTGTGATAAGGCAAACGACGGAAGGGCGATGCCGCTCGCATGATTCTTACTGTCCCACGCATTTCCCTGTGCTGTCAAAAACTCTGTCTCCACGTGATCCTGTACATCCTCGCGCGCTGACAAAGATTCCCTCTCCATTCGGCCCTGTGCATTCTCGCGTGTTGACAAAGACTCCATCTCCATTCGGCCCTGTGCATTCTCTCGCGTTGACAAAGACTCCATCTCCATGCGACCCTGTACATTCTCTCGCACTGATAAGGGCTCTTTCCCCACGCTGCCCTGTACGTTTTCCTGCACCGCCAGCGGCTTCCCCTGACCATCCCCTGCATCATTCTGTAAAGCACGCAATTGGCCTCCCCCTATCAGCGGAGCCTCGGGAGTGGCCCGACCCACCCGCTTACTCGTGTACCAATATGCGCTTCGATTGCCCCCTTTGCTGCCAAGCACCTGTCTGCTTTCTTCCATGCCATTTTGCAGCTGCCGCATAGGTGTCAGAATACTTTTGCGGCTTTTATTGGGAGCCAGCTGCCGCAGCCCGTCCGACGTAGGGAACTCCATATTGACGCTCATGCGGTCCGCATACCAGCCGGCCATCTCCAAAAGCTCCGGCGATGCCCCAGGAATGGACTTGCAGTGAATATAACCATTGAAGCGGTGTATAACGCGTAAATCGTGAAGCGCTCTGCAAATCAGTTCCATTGTGTAATCCGGAGAATCGACGATCCCGGAGCTCAAAAACAACCCTTCGATATAATTCCTTCTGTAAAATTCTATCGTCAGCTGACAAACCTCTTCCGGTGTGAACGTAGCACGCGGCACATCATTTGTCACACGGTTGAAGCAATATTTGCAATTGTATATACATTCGTTTGTAAACAATATTTTCAAGAGGGAGATACATCTTCCATCACTCGAAAATACATGGCAGATGCCGCTCGCTTCCGTATTTCCTATCGCTCCCTTCACACCTTTACGGCTTACACCGCTGGAAGTACATGCCACATCATACTTCGCAGCATCCGAAAGAATCTGAAGCTTTTCCTCTAATGTCGCATGCTCCATCCGAATCATAGGCGCCTCCAAAATCATCACATTAGAACGTATGTTCCTATACAGGATAGCACGTATGTTCGCCTTTGTCAAGTATATTTTCTTTCCTGATACACCATGCTGCAGACTGCTATTTTTCGCGAAAATCCCTCTCTTCTGTTGTTGGAATCACTCTGCTCTCCATTCTGTCAATGATTACAAATCTCTGTTCCCCCAGGTGTTGAACCAGCTTGTCAATCTCCTCCTCCCTGCCCTGCACCTCCATTTCTACACTGCCATCATCCAAGTTCCTCACCCAACCGCTCAATCCCAGTTGACGCGCCTTATATACGGAATGATATCGAAATCCCACACCCTGTACGCGCCCAAAAAATAAAATATGTCTACGAATCATCTCTATCCCCTCCCTTATGACGGAAGCCCATATTCCTGAATATAAGCTTCCATGATAGCAGCTGCCGTTGCCGCCAGTTCCGGACAGGGACGCTTCTTATAATATTCCTCCGTCCTCTTCTCCGGTATCGGCTTATCCTTTCCCTTTTTCAGCCCCAGTAGTTCCCGGCATACAATCGAGCCGCTTCTTTTCTCATATTCTCCAGCCAGTTCCTGAATTCGTTCATAGTGATGCGTCTTTGCCTCATAATCCTTCGGATCATCATACCCATATAAGATACCGGCAACCAGAAACATACCGGATACTGCACCACAGACCTCACGCAGCCTGCCCATGCCACCGCCAAAGGAGGAACTTAGCTTCATCGCTGTACTGTGATCCATATCATATAGATCTGCAAATGCCAGGAAAACAGACTGTGTACAATTATATCCATCTAAAAAAAGCTGCTTTGCCTTCTGTCCATATTTACTCTTTTCCACATCAATTTCCATCTTGTTCCCTCCTGATGCAATTACTGCCCAACGATCAGATCATAGCTCTCAGCAATCATCCGTTTCAGCTCTTCCTCCGGCACACTGCCATCCAGAATCACTGTATTCCAGTGGTTCTTGTTCTGATGATACCCCGGAATCACCGCATCATACGCCTGCCTCCACACATCTCTCCACTCCGGGTCAACCTTAATATTGATACGCATCTGTCCATCATATTCATAAGTCCAAAGAAATGCCCTTTTATTCTTTCGATACCTTACCAATACCCAATTATCATCGCGAAACGGTGTATCCTGATACACATCCTGAAATGTCAGACCATATTGCAGCACTTCCTCTCTTGTTGTCATCGTCTGCCCCTCCTGTTTCATAATGCAATCTGACGTCCCTATTTCTGTATCCTATATAAAAGCTCCATTTTCATATCATAATAATCCGGCGTCATATCCAGATAATGTACATGTGGATTTTCAAAACGCTGCTCTTCTGACCACATGATCTCCTCCATCTGCTGCCGTACATATTCCCTGATTTCGTCCAGAGACGGGAGCTCATAAACCAGCCTACCATTTTGGATGATGGGTATCTGCAGACTCTTGCAGGTGCAGTGGTCAAATGTGCGCTGTCTCCATGCCGCCACCGGATCTACATAACGGAATGGCTTACTCAAATCAATTTCCTCATCATACTTTGCAATCAGATCTGCTACCGCTTTTCCGCTTTCGTCATAAATGCGGTACACCTTTTTCAAACCGGGATTCGTAATCTTTTCTATGTTCTCAGACACCTTGATCCTCGGCTCAAAGATGCCATCCTTCTCTACTGCCGCAATCTTATAGACAGCGCCAAATACCGGCTCGCTCTTTGATGTAATCAGCCGCTCGCCCACGCCGAAGCTGTCAATACATCCCCCCTGCTCGATCAGCGAAGTGATCGTATACTCATCCAGACTATTAGATGCTATGATCTTACAGTCATTCAAGCCTGCCTCATCCAGCATCTTCCTGGCTTTTTTTGACAAATATGCCAGATCGCCGCTGTCTAAGCGGATACCATATTTCGCCGGCATCTTTCCGGCATCGCGGAGCTCTGTAAATACACGGATTGCGTTCGGCACGCCGGAACGCAACGTGTCATAGGTGT
>CAYYGS010000324.1:0-3151 GCA_964471335.1 uncultured Jutongia sp. | reverse complement strand
ATATACACAGGAATACTCTCGTGTATCGTCTTGACAAGCTGCAGAAGAGTACGAATCTTGATTTGCGTGTATTTGAGGATGCGATTACCTTTAAAATTGCATTGATGGTCGTGAAGTATATGAAATATATGGAGACCTTTGAATATTAAAAGCTTCAAAAGCCCCGCATGCGGGGCTTTTTGATGGACACAAAAAGTTCAAAAATTCTTTCTATCATGGGATATTGATTTCTGGGAATACTACCCTTATACTAAAAACAGATAAATCTGACCGGATACCGCGCGGCTGATCCGGTGAAGCCATTAAGCTGGTACAACGAAAACGAAGAAAGCCATACGGCAGGAAACTCAGTTTATGATGTGCCAGGTGGACAAGGAGGATAGAAGTGGACAATAACAATAATAATGGGAATCAGAATGACCCAAAGAAAAATCAAAACAGAAAGGGAATCATCATCTGCCTTGCGATTGCGCTGGGTATGTTTCTGGTGTTTTCGTTTATGAATCATCAAGTAAAGCAGATGACCAATAAAGAGATTACGTATAACCAGTTTTTAAATATGCTGGATAATAATCAGATTAAGGAAGTGACGCTTGCGTCGGACCGGTTAAAGATTGTGCCGAAGACGCAGACCGAGAGCGTCTATGAGATAACATATTATACAGGGATTATTTCTTTGGATTATAATCTGGTAGGACGTTTGGAGAAGGCAGGCGTAGAATTTAAAAGGGATCTGTCAAACAGTACTTCCAGCGCCCTATATATGATTATGTCATATGTGCTGCCGCTGCTTTTATTATGGGGCGGCTTGTTTCTGGTATTTCGTCTGATGTCGCGCGGTTCGGGCGGAATGATGGGAATCGGAAAGAGCAATGCAAAAATGTATGTCCAGAAGGAGACAGGTGTCACCTTCAAGGATGTGGCAGGGCAGGAGGAGGCCATGGATTCTCTGACGGAGATGGTCGATTTTCTGAATAATCCTGCCAAATATACAGAGATCGGCGCCAGGCTGCCGAAAGGTGCACTTCTGGTGGGACCGCCGGGTACCGGTAAGACGCTTTTAGCCAAGGCAGTGGCGGGCGAGGCGGGAGTACCGTTTTTCTCGCTGAGTGGTTCTGATTTTGTAGAGATGTTTGTGGGTGTCGGTGCATCCCGTGTCCGCGATCTCTTTAAGCAGGCGCAGGCGATGGCGCCATGTATCATTTTCATTGATGAGATCGATGGCATTGGAAAGAGCCGTGACAGCCAATATGGAGGCGGGAATGACGAGCGTGAGCAGACGTTAAATCAGCTTTTATCGGAGATGGATGGTTTTGACAGTTCGAAGGGCCTTGTGATTCTGGGGGCAACGAACCGGCCGGAAGTGCTTGATAAGGCGTTGCTGCGTCCGGGGCGCTTTGACAGGCGTGTTATCGTGGAAAAGCCTGATCTGAAGGGGCGTGTCGATATATTGAAAGTACATGCAAAGGATGTACTTATGGATGAATCGGTTGATTTCGATGCGATTGCTCTGGCGACGAGTGGCGCGGTCGGCTCGGATTTGGCCAATATGATCAACGAGGCTGCTATTATGGCAGTCAAGGCCGGGCGCAAGGCGGTGAATCAGGCTGACCTTTTTGAGGCGGTAGAGGTCGTCATTGCAGGAAAAGAAAAGAAGGACCGTATTTTGGGCAAAAAAGAGAAAAAGATTGTGGCATATCACGAGGTAGGCCACGCGCTGGTTACTGCCCTGCAAAAGGATACGGAGCCGGTACAGAAGATAACGATTGTGCCTCGTACGATGGGGTCTCTGGGCTATGTGATGCAGGTGCCGGAGGAGGAGAAGTATCTGATGAGCAAGGACGAGATCCTGGCGCGCATCGTAACACTCTTTGGAGGACGCGCGGCAGAGCAGCTTGTATTTGACTCCATCACGACAGGAGCTTCCAATGATATAGAACAGGCGACATCCCTGGCCAGGTCCATGGTGACGCAGTATGGCATGTCAGACAAGTTCGGAATGATCGGTCTGGAATCCGTGCAGAATAAATATCTGGACGGGAGGACTGTCTTGAACTGTGGTGATGCCACGGAGGCAGAGATTGATCAGGAGGTTATGCGCATTCTGAAGGAATGCTATGAGAAGGCAGAGAAACTGTTGGCTGGAGACAGGGAGGCGATGGATCAGCTGGCTGGATTTCTGATTGAGCATGAGACGATCACCGGCAAGGAGTTTATGAAGATCTTCCGCAAGGTAAAGGGACTTCCGGAGCCGGAGGGAGATTTATATGATGCCTTGATCTTAGATGTAGACGGTACGCTGGTTACATCAGAAAAGAAGGTGGCAGAAGAGACGAGGCTGGCTCTCATCGAAGCGCAGAAACGGGGAAAAACCGTAGCGATTGCTTCAGGGCGTTCGATTGCGGGTATCCGCAGGACAGCAGCAGCCATTCAGTTGGAGGAATTTGGCGGTTATGTGATCGCCTACAATGGTACAACGGTTGTCAACTGCAAGACGGGCGAATGCATCTATAACCAGACGCTGGACAGAGATATCATTAAACCGGTATGGCAGGCGGCACAGCAGGCCGGTGTAGGAATCATGGTGTACCATGATCAGGAGAAGGAGCTGCTGGCCGGCAACGGCGTTGACAAATATATTGAGATGGATGCCAAAGCGTGTGAAATCTCGATACGGGAAGTGAAAGATTTTCCGAAGGCGATCGATTTCCCGATCAATAAATTCCTTCTGAGCGGAGATCCGGAACGTATGATAGAGGTAGAACAGGAGATGAAAGAGAAATTCGGAGACCGTCTGAATATCTTCCGCTCCGATCCGTGTTACGTAGAGCTTTTGCCACAGTTTATTGATAAGTCCGTAGCGGTAGAAAAGCTTGTCAAATACCTTGATATCCGGAGAGACAAGGTGATCTGTGTGGGTGACAGCTATAACGACCTGCCGATGATACGGTATGCAGGTATGGGTGTCGCGATGGGGAACGCACAGCCGGAGGTAAAAGAAGTGGCTGATTATGTAACAGGAAGCAACGATGAAAACGGCATTGTAACAATCATACAAAAATTTATGACAGAAAAGGAGGAAGATACCCCCTCCTGATGCGTTTATTCTTGTCTGAAACCTTGTTTTTTCCGTGAGAGTATGCTAAAATGG
>CAYYGS010000323.1:0-3155 GCA_964471335.1 uncultured Jutongia sp. | reverse complement strand
AAGCTTCTCTGTCTTCTTATCCTTTTTCCTGCCAAACAGCTTTCCGGAATTCTGATCCGTCGATTCATCCTCCTCTGCCGCCTCTTCTCCGGGGCCGCTCTCCTGCACTGTCTCCTGTACCGGCTCCTCCCCATTCTCCTCTGTATCCTCTGCCGGAGAAACCACTTCTTCCTCTGTCACTTTCATTTCCTTCTGATCGTTTGCTTCCGTATTCAATTCCATCACCTCACACACTAATCCTTCTCTTTAAAAATATCATCTAACTGCGTCATTAACGACTGCAGTGTTGCAACCACCTTGTCATAATCCATTCTCTTCGGCCCGACAATTCCAATCTTACCATATACACCCTCATGAATCCGATATGTCGCTGTCACCATGGAACAGTCCCGCATGGACTCCATTCTTGTCTCACCGCCGATATAAACCTGAATCCCATGATTCTCATCATCCGGCTTCGCAGCCTCCTGTGTCATCCAGTCGCTTAATACCTTCTTTTCCTCAAAAGCGTCTAAAAGCTGTGATGCCTTCGCATTATCAGACAATTCCGGATACTTCAGAATATTTGTGGTTCCACTGGTATACACTTCCAGATCCTCATCCTCTGTCAGAGCAGCTCCCACTACTTCCAGCACAGAGTCGATCACCGCATTATGCGCGCCCATCTGTTCCTTGATCTTCTGAATCACAGCCAGATTCATTTCCATGACATCCAGTCCGTTTAATGTCGTATTCAGAATGAAGTTCAACTTTACCGACGTCTCCTGGTCGATGGGCTCCTGCAGACGTATCATCTTATTTTTGACCCGGTTATTATCCAGCACGATGACCGTCAGCAAATTCTCCTCATCCACCGGTGTCATCTGGATAAACTTCACCTTCTTGGATACATACTGCGGCCCGGAAACCATCGTGGCATAATTGGTATTCACTGCCAGAAGCCTTGCAACCTGCTTGAGCAGCGTCTCCATCCTGTCTGCCTTTTCCTCGAGCTCCGCCTTCATATCCTGTACTTCCTGTGCCTTATCATCCAGCATGGTATCCACATATAGCCGGTATCCCATATCTGATGGGATTCTGCCCGCTGACGTATGCGGCTGGAGAATATATCCCATCTCCTCCAGATCAGCCATCTCATTACGAATCGTTGCTGAACTGAGATTCAAGTCAGAATACTTTGAAATGGTTCGCGAACCCACCGGCTCTCCGGTTTCCAAATAAGTCCGGATAATGGCCTGAAGTATTTTCAGCTTTCTCTCATCCAACCTCAAACTATCCCTCCTTGCCATTTGTCTTGTTAGCACTCTATTGATTGGAGTGCTAACATCTAGTAGATAAGATAGCACTATCACTTTTTCTTGTCAAGAGTTATTTTATATTTTCTGTGATTTTTCTTTAAAAATTCGCGGATCAGATATATAATAGATTCTTAACAGGACTATGGTGCCAAAAGTCCTGTTAAGTATAATAAGTAAAAAAGATTGTCCGATACATATATCAGTAGAATAAGAAACACTCCTACAGAAATGAGGTTATTATGGCAGATCCGAGAATCAATCCGACCAATCCGAATACAAGCGGCAGACAGGCGATGAACCCTAACCGGCAGGCCGCCGGCAGACAGACGATGGCACAAAGTGCGCCGAATCCCGGCCAAATCACCCACTCTGTCGGCCGTCTCAGCAGCTACGGCGTTATGCGAAGCGGCATCAATCAGCTGCGTGAGGGCGATATTATCCGCGGGGAGATCAGCGACCTGCGCAATAGTGAAATTACGATCACCCTGGAAAATAATACCATGATCAGGGGACAGATCTCGGACGCTTCCAACCTGTCCATCGGACAGACGGCCGCCTTCCGTATGAGCAGGATCTCGCCGGACGGCCTTCTGATCGATGCAGTACAGGGAAGCTATACAGAAACGGAACTGACTCTTATCCGCAAAGCGCTGGATGAGGCAGGTCTTCCTGCCACTGATTATAATAAGACGACAGTAAAAGCATTGATGGATAATCTTCTTCCCATCAATAAGCAGTCCATCCAGCATCTGATGCAACAGGCATATGATGTTGGCACAAAGGATATGGAGACCCTCTGTCTGATGAACCGGCAGCATTTAGACATCACCCCTGACAGTGTGGCACAGTTCAGCAGCTACCGCACAGGGCAGCACCAACTGCTTGCCCGTGCCCAGAGCTTTTCTGAGGGACTTCCGCAACTATTATCCGCACTGGCAGAAAACGGCCCCGAACAGGCAGTA
This sequence comes from uncultured Jutongia sp., assembly GCA_964471335.1. Taxonomy (GTDB): domain Bacteria; phylum Bacillota; class Clostridia; order Lachnospirales; family Lachnospiraceae; genus Jutongia. The sequence goes on along the minus strand of CAYYGS010000323.1, from coordinate 895 downwards.
GCATCCTTCGGACAACGGCTGCTCGCAATCTCGCTGTCTGCCTCACAGCCTACGGAACTGACAGAAACACAGCAGTCCGGCGCTTCCGGCCCGCAGGACACCGCACAGTTTCCCACGATTTCTGCCCTGCCGGAGGAGGAGCTTGCACAACTGCGAACAATGCTCTCGAATACACCATTAGACGATGCCGGACTTCGTTCACTCCAAACTGGTACGATGTCCCAATCGGAAGCAATAATTCTGCTGTACGAGAGTGCCGCAGAGGGTACACTCCTGCTCCCGGAAGGCGCAAATGTGCAGGATACCGTTGCCCTGCTGCAACAGATCGCCCGCACCCTGCAGCTTCCAGAACTGTCCGTCTCCCCGGAGACACTGATGAAAGCAGAGGATACCGCCGGACATACCGACTCTGCACAGACGGAAGAAGCAGCAGTCCCTGACAGCAGTTCCGCCGGAGAAAATACGGCTGCCGCCGTCCCCGGAGAGACACAGGAAGACAGCCATCCTGCCATGTCATTTGCCGGAAAGCTGTTCCACAATCTGTCGGATGCCGCAAAATCTTCCCTGCAGAATCTGAATCAAAATATCAATCAGATGCTTGGGGCAGGACAAGAGACTACGCAGGATTTCTCACACGCTCCCTCTGTCCTTCATTTATTACAAAACACATTGGATAGCCATACCGTGAAACATGATGCAATTTTCACCTATCTCCCCGTAAACGAGCGCGCACAACTTTCCGACAGCCTGAACGAACTTGGACTGCCGCCTGATTTTACCGATAAAGTTGCAAGAGGTGAGGTCTCTACCCGTGAGGTATTTACTGCGCTGCAAAACGCCATGCCATCCGCAGATCCCGCCATGCTGAGCCAGTTATTTCAGTCTGCGGCCTTTC
>CAYYGS010000322.1:0-3170 GCA_964471335.1 uncultured Jutongia sp. | reverse complement strand
GTTCGTGGATCGGTTGGCTAAGACCTCGAAGCGTCTGACAAAAGTGAACAATGGAGAGTGCAAACCGTTTGTTATTTCGGAATTTACTTCTTAAGGCGATGTGGCAGGGCCGCGCCATCAGGGAGAAGCAATTCTTCGTTTTGTGGAGAGGATTCGACAGGATAACGGAGACTGGCTTGATGGTTTTTCTATGTACCAATTTCGGGACAGGGGTCGTCTTGGATTAGAGCTTGAGGATCCCAATCATTCTGCGGTGGGAATCACACAGCCGATCATGGAGGATTATAAGAAGATATTGAAAGATCCTCTGTTTCTGCCGGGTCTCAAAGAGGAGGAGGAACTGACGCTTCCGGCAAAGCTTCGCTGGGGTGGATCTGAGGACGCAGACGGGATCGCGCTTCCACTCGTGTTTGATCAGACGCCGGAGTTTTGTGAGATCACCTTCGAGGAGGAATTAAATCTGATGATGGAGCTTAACGGGCGTTGGTTTTATAAAGCACCCGAAACGAAGACAATTGATTTGATGCCGGCTTTTTTTGAAACACCGATCGAACCGGGAACAAAGCTTTCATTAAAGATTTTTGCGCCGCCGGCTTCTGGAGAGAACGATCCTTCGCAGGGAGAAGATTGGATGAGTAATTATTATTGCACAATGACAAAAATGCCGGAGCTTCGGATTCGGTATGAGCCGGTACAGGAAATCGGTTAATCCTCATGGCATAGTGGAAAGCATAAATCGGTTAATCCTCTTGACATAGTGGAAAACAGAAATCGACTAATCCCCATGGCATAGCAGAAAGCAGAAGCGGACATGCTATTAATAAAACAGAAATGGGGAGTCCTATGAGTATATTAAATGTTTTGTCTCTGATAGGCGGATTGTCGCTTTTTCTCTACGGAATGCATATTATGGGAGATGCTCTTGCAAGGACATCCGGCGGAAAGCTGGAACAGGTCTTGGAAAAATTCACATCCCGGCCGCTTTATGCAGTGTTGTTTGGATGTCTGGTGACAGCGGTGATTCAGTCTTCCTCCGCAACAACAGTTATGGTGGTCGGGTTTGTTAATTCCGGTATCATGCAGCTGGGACAAGCTGTAGGCATCATTATGGGTGCCAATATCGGAACGACAGTAACATCGTGGCTGCTGAGCCTTGTTGGGCTGGAGGGGAGCAGCCTTCTAATACAGCTTCTCAAACCGACATCTTTTTCGCCTGTGCTGGCGGCAGTGGGTGTCGGACTGATTCTCTTTTCCAAAGACAGCAGGAAGCAGGATGTGGGAACGATCCTCGCCGGTTTTGCTATTTTGATGACGGGAATGGAGACGATGACAGAGGCGGTAAAGCCATTGGCGGATGTGCCGGAATTTACCGGCTTGCTGACGATGTTTGAGACCCCGGTACTGGGAATCGTGGCAGGGGCAATTTTGACGGCAGTGATCCAGAGTTCTTCTGCCTCTGTTGGAATTTTGCAGGCGCTTTGCGCGACTGGTGCCGTGTCGATGGCAACGGCGGTACCGATCATTATGGGGCAAAATATCGGAACCTGTGCAACGGCGATGCTGTCCGGTGTCGGTGCCAATAAAAATGCAAAACGTGCGGCACTGGTTCATCTTTACTTTAATCTCATAGGAACGATTGCCTTTTTAGTATTGTTTTATTTTCTGCATAGTGTTTTCCACTTTTCTATGATGGAAAGAGTGGCCGGGCTGGCGGATATCGCCTTGATACACAGTATATTTAATATTTTTGCTACGCTGGCATTGCTGCCATTTCGGAAGGCGCTGGTAAGGCTTGCCTGTCTGACAATCCCAGAGGATGGGGTGCAGGAGACAGAGAATGAATTCGGACTTTTGGATGAAAGATTTTTGGAGAAGCCGGCATTTGCAGTTGCACAGGCAAAAAAGGCGGCGCAGCATATGTGCGAGATGACAGGTGAAGAATTTTATCTGGCGGTGGATCTCTGGGAGAAATATGATAAAAAGAAAGCGAAAAGGGTGAGAGAACTGGAGAAATTGATTCGTCAGTACGAGGTAGAACTTGAGAAATACTTGACGAAGATTGCCAATCGGGATCTTTCACTGCGGGATTCGGAAACGGTGTCGATGCTTTTGCGGTGTAATGGAGACTTTGAAAGAATTGCTGTGCACAGCCTTCATTTGATGAAGGCGGCAAAGAAGATGACGGAAAAGGAAATTACAATTGCAAGGAAGGCTCAGGGAGAACTGCAGATCTATGAGACGGCTCTGTGTGAGATGGCAAATATTGCATTTACGGTGTTTCGCCGAGGAGACGCATCGGGAGCCGTGGATGCGGTACCTTTAGAGAAGGTGATAGAGGATCTGGATAAAGAGATCAAAAAGCGTCATCTCAGGAGGATGCGAAAGGGAAGATATACAGCAGATCAGGGAGTCCTGCTTTCGGAAATCTCGAATCATTATGAAAGAATCGCGGGTCATTGTTTCCATATTGCAGAATATCTGATGCAAATGGGACAGGAGCCGTCATCTGTTCTGTGGGAGGATGACAGTGAAATAGAACGGCAGTATTATCAGACAAAGTCAGATGTATTTCAGAAGAGATATGTATTAAAGTAAGGATGAGGTTGGAAGGAATGGAAACATCAATCGTAACACTAAAAAAGGGAGAGGGACGTACTGTCAAAGGCGGCGGGGCGTGGATATATGATAATGAGATAGCCAGTATTATGGGGGGATTCCATGACGGTGATGTTGTGCTGGTGCATGACTTTGACGGTTATCCCCTGGGAAAGGGATATATAAACCGTCATTCCAGGATACGTATCCGTATGCTGACAAGAGATCAGGGGCAGGAGATTGACACATTATTTTTCAGGAAGCGCCTGCAGGATGCCTGGGATTACCGGAAAAGGACGGTTGATACTCAGAGCTGCCGGTTGGTGTTTGGCGAAGCGGATTTGCTACCGGGCATTGTGATTGAGAAGTTTGAGGATATACGGGGGGTGGAGTCGCTGGCACTCGGCATGGTCCGCTATAAGGAGCTTATCATACAGCAGCTTCGGGAACTTCTGCAGGAAGATGGCATTTTTATCCGCGGCGTCTATGAGAGGAGCGATGCGAAAGTGCGTCTGCAGGAGGGGATGGAGCGTGTAAAGGGTTTTATCGGGGAACCATTTGATACGAAGGTACAT
>CAYYGS010000321.1:0-3178 GCA_964471335.1 uncultured Jutongia sp. | reverse complement strand
AAAGGAAGTATTATTGGTATTTTTTGGTTAGTATTTTTTGCGGCACTTTCCTTAACAGTCGCTGTCACGGTTTATTATAATTCCGGCAGTTTTATAGAGCAGGAAATGGACCGGGTAGGTTATGGCACATTGACTGCATGGGTTAGCGGATATACAAAGATAACGGATATTCAGACCAAAATACAGGAACAGGATATTGTAAGTCATGTGGATGTGCAGCCCCTTATTTTTTCAGGGTATTCTATCAACGGAATGCGTTCCGATAACGAAGGGCAGCTGCTTCCCTATGAGTCCGGTCAATACGACTATCACTTTTTTGCAGACAGCCTTGACGCCTATGCGGAAATCGGTGGCATCAAACAAGGAGAGATTTATCTGTCCCCATCTATGGTAGAAAACTTTAACGCATCAGTTGGAGATGAGATTCAGTTCATGCTCGGACGCGACGGGACAAAGCAGGCTTTTACCGTAGCAGGATATTTTGCCGATGCATTCATGGGCAGTTCCATGATTGATATGAAAAGCTTTCTGATTAGCAGGGAGGACTATGAGGACACACTGCAGGCATTAAATCGTGTCTCAGATTTTAACCGGATTGGCAGAACCGGGGCGATGCTCCATATCTATGCAGAAGAGCTGCAGGAGGAAAATATAGCAGAACTGAACCGGACATTAAACAGCGCGGCAAACCTCGGTTCTTATTCGGAGATGGTATATTCCGCAGAAAACATTCACGGTTTCATGCTGGTGCTGCAAAATATTGAAACAGGATTTTTGACCGGATTCTCGGCGCTGCTTTTGCTGGTAGTCCTCATTGTTATTCAAAACAGCATCCGAAATGCAGTGGTACAGGAATACAAGGACATCGGAATTTTAAAGACGGTTGGCTGTACATCACAAAGCATTTGGATTGAAAAAATTTCCACCTGTGCGGTTGGATTTTTCAGCTAATAGCCCTTGTCTTTTTTGACAAGGGTATTATTATGCCCTTTGATAAGGCGATTTGTAGTTAAGAAAAATAATTGCATAATCCAAGAATTTCGGATATAATTTGTGTTATATAGTTAAGAAAGGAGGCTTTCAATGTGTTCATCCATGCAGTACCAGATAACCGTGGAAAAAAAGACGGATACTACTGTTCATTAGTGGAATCACGCCGTGTTGATGGCATTCCCGTGCACGAAACCGTGCTTTCTTTCGGCTTTATTGCCGCAGAGCGGCTCCCTTATCTGAAAGCTGCCTTTAACCGTGGTGACCCTGAAGCTATCCTTGAGCGTGAAAAACGTAGTCAAGAAAAACGAAAGGAGTCTGTTTGACCATGGAGAAACATACAGATGACAAAAAGCCTGTTGTCGAATATACTGCAAAGATCACTCTCCCAAACGGTGAAGTTATTGAAAAGACCATTTCTACAGAAGGAGCCTTCCCTTCCCTTGAGGATTTTGACCTTTCTACACGGGAAGGCTTTCTAAAGGACTTTGACCTTTTGGAAAAAGCCGTCCTCGAAACCAGCAGAAAACTCAACGGGGAACTATCCCGTGAATACCTGGACGCCTCGTCTAAAAAAAACCGGAAATGAAAGTAAGATCAACTTCGTTGGAATCAGAATCCGGCCGGATTGCCGTTCATGTATATGGTGCGTTTGCCGATTCTCTTCAGCCAAAAGAACGCATCCTTTCGCTATCCTTTTTGGAAGCTGCCTCATGTGTATGTACCAAGGCAAGCTACCGGGATGCTGTTGATATTCTTAACCGGTTTCTCGGAAGGACGGGCATAAATACGATCAAACTCCGCACATTATCGGACAGCATATGCCGCATTGGTACTGAAGTTTCCGAAGAGCTTTCCAATATTACTGCGCACATCCTGTCCATGTACGGATTTGACGATGAAAGCGGCCTGCCGTTAGAAGACGTGGTACTCTCTGACAGCATAACGACTGCCGCCATCCCTCAAGGTGCAAAACTAAGCAGGCCGGAGATTGATGAGGTGATTGCTGCGGTGAATGATTCCCGCGAGGAGAAGATCCCGTTTTCAGCAGCGGAAATAAAAATCGAATCGGTTCCAGAGGAATGCGTCTATGTTTCTATAGATGACATTGGCGTTAAACATCAAAAGGATTCCCGCAAAGAAGGCTCCGTAAGGGACTGCAGGTATGTTGAAAATACCGTCGCCCATATCCAGTATGGCGGTGAATCATACATACTGACAGGGACAGGCATGAGGAACGTCTTCAAATCTGTTCTTGCATTTCTGCTGGTGAACAATCTTCTCTCACGGGAACTCGTCTTCCTGACCGATGGTGCACAAGATCTCAGGAGCCATATCCGGTCAGTCTTTCAATTCCATCCCCATACAATCATCCTTGACTGGTTTCATCTCAAGAAAAGATGCCAGGAATGGCTCAGTATGGCGATCTGTGGAAAAGATAGACGGAACGCCATTCTTGAAAAGGTGCTGCGTTACCTTTGGGTAGGCGATGTGACGGGTGCCTCAGAATACCTTTCATCCTTGGATCCTGCTGATATCAAGAGCAGGAAATGGCTTGATGATCTCCTCAGGTACTTCGAGAAAAAAGGCGATGCCATCACCTGTTATGCATTAAGGTCAAAACTCGGTCTTAGGAATTCCAGCAATCCTGTCGAAAAAGCAAACGATCTGATCGTGGCCAGGCGGCAAAAGCACAATGGAATGGCCTGGTCTGCCAACGGAAGCGGAGCGCTTGCCGCCCTGCAGATGATCTACCTAAACCACCAGTCTGATCTGTGGTTTCACAGAAAAGAACTACGCCTGTTTTCGCCTTCCCTTGAAAATGCTCAAAAAGCAGCATAACTTAAAGCTTACAAATCATATAGCATTTCTAACATAGATTGCGGAGTAAAAACAGATAGCAGTCTTGTTTGTGTTCTCCTTTTCTATAATATCTTTCAACCGCAGGCGCATCCCTTAAAACCTATCCTTACTTTCATCACGAATAACGCTATTTTTTATATTCCAACCGCACAGGTGGAATAATTTTAGAAAACTTTGTACATTTTCTCATAGACGTAAAAGGCACAGGATGTGTATATTTTGAGTCAAGGGATATGCAGTCAGATTTTGAACTGTATGAGCATTATAATATGATAGTTGAAAATGGAACTTTATTTCTTGGTTCTAAATTAATGAAAAAACATTT
>CAYYGS010000320.1:0-3184 GCA_964471335.1 uncultured Jutongia sp. | reverse complement strand
TGAACGCTCATTATCTATGAATATTTGCGGCAATTAATTGCGTTCATTAGTATATGCATGATTCTTGTCATGAGTTTTAATCACAGCATGAACGTTTCCGCATTCCAATTAAAATTTTCTTTTCCAGACGGCTCACCTGTACCTGGCTGATTCCAAGGATTTCTGCTACCTGCGTCTGTGTCATATCATGAAAATAACGGTATTCAATTAATTTTCTCTCTTTTTCCTCCAATTCACTAAGAAGCTGACGAAGCAGCATCCGGTCAACAACCTCTTCCTTCTCCACATCAAGCAGAGCGCCATTCTCATTGACCATACTGCCGTTTTCCGCTTCACACAGCCCTGCATAACCAATACTGCTGCCCTTTCTTCCCACAACCTGATCCACTATGGAAATATCCCTGCCCTCCGACTGATAGATTGTCCGATAAATAGAATCCACCTCATTATTCGCTTCCATCGCTAACACAATCTCTTCAGCCGTCAGTTCCGTTGCCGCTGCAATCTCATCTATGGTCGCATTCCGCCCAAGCTTCTGGCTCAGATTTTCTGCTGCGCGCTTCACCCGGAAGCTATTTTCCTTTAACGTCCGGCTCACCTTTATCATTCCGTCATCTCTCAGGAATCTCTTAATTTCACCTGTTATCATCGGTACTGCATAAGTAGAGAATTTCACCTGAAAGCTCATATCAAAATTATCAATCGCTTTAATCAGTCCAATACATCCTATCTGAAAAATATCATCCTGCTCATAACCACGACCGCTAAAACGCTTCACGATATTCCATACCAGACCAATATTTTCCTCTACAATCTGGTTTCTGGCTTCCAAATTCCCCTTATGCGCCTCCTTTAACAGCTCCATCACATCCATTGGATATACTAACCCTGCTCCTTTCCAATCTCCTTCCTCATGACAACACGAGTTCCTCTTCCAACCTCAGAATACACCTCCAGCACATCCATAAACGCCTCCATAAAAGCAAATCCCATTCCTGAACGTTCCCATTCCGGCTTTGTGGTGTACAACGGCTCCATCGCCCTGGGAATATCCGGAATACCCACACCATAATCTGTCACCTCGATGAGAATCTCCTTCCCTTTAATCTGGCAAGTAATCTCAATCTCACCGGATTTGCCAAGATAGGCATGAATAATACTGTTTGTCACTGCCTCTGAAACCGCCGTTTTTACATCCGCAAGCTCTTCTAACGTCGGATCCAATCTCGTTATGTATGCTGCCACAACTGTTCTGGCAAAAGATTCATTTTCTGAAGCACTTTCTATTACTAATTTCATCATTTACCTCCCCGGCTCTTTTTCATTCCCTTCAATGCATCATCAACCGTATCATACCGCTCAATAATCTGATACAGGCCCGATAAGCTGAAAATGCGGTTAACCATATCTCCTACATTAGTCACCGCAGCCCTTCCTCCAAAGAACATCACCTTCTTGTATCTTCCCATAATCAGACCAATCCCAGAGCTGTCCATAAATCCCACATCTGTAAAATCGAATATAATATGCTTGATATTTCCCGCCTCAATCAGTCTGTCGGAATACTCACGAAGCTGTAAAACCGCATGATGATCCAAATCATCTGTCACATAAATCACAAGACAGTTCTGATGCACTGCATAATGTGCCATCTGCTTTTCCGTCTGTATCTGCATAATTACCTCATTTCTGCGCTGCTCTTTGCGCATAATGCAATGTTTGTGCAAGCAACGCGCAGTCACAAACTTGCCGGGTGAAAAATTTATTTTTCACCCTCACCTCCCCATACCGCTTTCAACTATTAACGCTGCTATTTCAAAATAAAATCCCTGACAGAGTATACTTCACTTGTATTCTCTGACAGGGATTTCCTATCATCTCCTCTAATGTTCTTACTATTCGCCTAATTCCCTCAGACGTTTCTTTGATTCGTTAACACGAACAGTAGACTGCGGATACTCTTCAATAATCTTATTGTAGTATTCCTTCGCTTTCTCTGCATCAGATTTCTGCTGGTAACAGCGCCCAAGAAAATACATTGCATCAGTATTATCCTGATTGTACGTTAACGCCTGCTCAAGAATCTTAATCGCCTTGTCATAATCTTTCCTGCCGACAAACTCGCCCTCTCCGTTATACGCATCACGCCCCCGCTCAAAATAACTCTGTGACGCTTCCGGGAAGGTAGCCTCCTTGATATCACTATAAAGCTTCTTTATCTTGTCTCCGGCAAGTGTCTCCTCATCCACCTTCGCTAACTTCTTAGCCGCATTGACCTTGTCATCCTCCACGTAAAACTGCAACGCCAGTAAAAAATTCTCATACTCTTCCTGAACGGTAGTACCGTCGCCGCTCTGACTGCCAGCCAGGACATCTTTTTCCCTTTGCAGCTCCTCAATCTGCTCTGTCAGCTTCTTATTTTCATTTTTCAGAGTAGACAAATCACTGTTGCTCGCCGCCATCTGTTCACTATACTTCTTGAACTCATCATTTTCCTTACTCGTCTTGCTTGACTGGATATGCGGAATAATCACAAACCCCATCAGCGCCATACCCAGAAGCACACCAACAATAATATTGATAAACGGCATAATGGACGGCTTTTCCTCTTTGTAAAGAGTAATCGGCTTATACGCATCTGCCTCTATCTGTGGAAGGCTTTTCTGCGGTTTCGGCTCGTTTGGGACAACCTTTTTTTGCGCCTCATGCTTCACCTGGACATCCGACAATTCCTTTAAATACCGAATTGTCGTCGTGTTCGTCACATCAACCTGGCTGATACTCGTTAACAGCTTTTTGGCACGCGTTTTATTGTCCCTCTTCCCAGACATCATATACAGCAGGGCAAGAAGCTGATTCGCACGTACAAACTTAGGATTTAGATTCACAACCTTCTTCAGCTGAATCACTGCCATATCCCCATCTCCGTGCTGAGCTGAAAATAAAGCTGAATTATACTTCTTAATTGTCTGATTATACATATCCAGCTTACTTGGATTCGACTGGACTTCACGGATATATCTGTCTGCATCGTTATTCTGCGGCTGGAAATGCTTACTAATCACCCATTCACTGAGTGCCGAAACAATCTCACCAATCTCAAAATAAATCAGGCCGAGCAAATTACGCGCATTTGTATTAAGTTTGTTAAACTCCAGGCTCTGATGCAGCGACTGGATAGCTC
>CAYYGS010000319.1:0-3191 GCA_964471335.1 uncultured Jutongia sp. | reverse complement strand
TGGGAGATGCGCGCTATAATATGGGAAATTCCCTGATGATTGCCTGCTCGAAGATGGGCATGCATTTTACGGCCTGCACGACAGAAAAATATTTTCCGGATGCTGCGCTTGTGGCTGAGTGCGAGAAGTATGCGGAAGCTTCCGGGGGATCTGTGACGCTGACGGAGGATGTAGAAGCAGGCACGAGGGGTGCAGATGTACTCTATACCGATGTATGGGTTTCCATGGGAGAACCGGAGGAGGTTTGGGCTGAGAGAATACAGGCGTTGTCGCCGTATCAGATTAACCGCGGCGTGATGGAAAATGCAGGGGAGCAGGCGATCTTTATGCATTGTCTTCCTGCATTTCATGACTTGAAGACGACGATTGGAAGACAGGTGTATGAGAAGTTTGGAATGCAGGAATTAGAGGTGACGGATGAGGTCTTTGAATCGGAAGCGTCAGTAGTGTTTGACGAGGCAGAAAACAGGATGCATACGATCAAGGCTGTGATGATGGCGACCTTAGGTGTGATAGAGTGATGAAGGAAAAGATACTGCGGGCTTTACGGGAAGCGGAAGGGGATTTTGTATCGGGACAGAGGCTCTGTGAACAGCTTCAGGTGTCGAGACAGGCTATATCCAAAAATATTCTCGCTCTGCGCGAAGCAGGCTATCAGATTGAATCTGTCCCGCATAAGGGACACCGGCTCTGTGGAGTGCCGGATCGCCTTATGGCTCCGGAGATTATGAGCCGTCTGCCGGAAGGGAGCATCTGCCGAAAGGTGATATACTGTGAACAGGTTGACTCCACGAATACAAAGGCGAAGCAGCTGGCAGAGATAGGGGAACCGGAGGGAACTCTGGTCGTGGCAGAGGAACAGACGGCGGGCAAGGGAAGAAGAGGACGCGGCTGGGTGTCCGAGCCCGGTGTGGGTGTCTGGATGAGTTTGATCCTGCGGCCGGAGCTTGCGCCGGAAGAATCCTCCTGCATCACGTTGGTTACTGCCCTGGCTGTCGCGGAGGGAATTTCAAAGACATGTGGCCTGGCTGCGCGGATCAAATGGCCGAACGACATTATTTTAAATGGGAAAAAGGTCTGTGGCATTTTAACGGAAATGAGTTCGGAGCGGGAGTATATCCATTATGTCGTAGTGGGAGTCGGGATCAATGTAAATACAAGATCCTTTCCTGACGAAAGCTGTACGAAGGCGACCTCCCTTTTTATAGAAAAGGGGGGAAAGGTAGACAGGCAGGCATTGATTGCTGCGTGTATGGAAAGCTTTGGCAAATATTATGGTCAATATTTAAAAATGGGAAATATGACACTTTTGCAGGAGGAGTATGACCGTCTGCTGATCAATCGGGACCGGGAGGTTCGTGTTTTTCACGGAGTGAAGGAAGAGGTGGATCAGGAGCAGATTGAGACAGGAATTGCAAGGGGCATTACCCCGGAAGGGGCGCTTCTGGTGGAGACGAAGGACGGTACCTGCACCGTGATTTCCGGTGAAGTGTCTGTGAGAGGTGTTTATGGATATATTTGATGATTCACATGTATTACAGGAAGAGGACTGCGACAGTCCGACGATTTCTGACTGTGAGGGGATCGACAGGCAGGAAAATGTGATCCTGTGTGCGGCCAGTGCTTATGAGGAAAAGTACTATCTCAATCCGGCATTTGTGCGGCTGCCGGAGAGCATCCAGGAGGAACTGCAGATCATGTGCGTCTGCTATACGGCAGATGTGGGAGGGATCCTTACGCTGCAATTTGACACAAAGGGGAATCTCCATCTTCATGTGACATCGGAGGAGGATGATTATTTTTTTGATGAGATCGGCAGTGTGTTAAAGATCAAGCAGATCCAGCGGGAAAAGCAGGAGTTTTTGGAGGCCCTGGAGTTGTATTTCCGGGCATTTTATTTAAAAGAGGATATCAGCGGGCTATTGGCTGAGGATTAAGGGGGCGCTTATGTTATTAGCAGTCGACGTGGGCAATACAAATATTACATTTGGTGTTTTTGAGGGAAGGAAGATGATCACCCGTTTTCATTTTACCGTAAAGATTTCGCGGACTTCGGACGAGTATGGTAATCTGATCTGCGATATTTTGGAGCGTAAGGGATTTTGCGCGGATGATATTGATGAGGTGATTGTATCGTCTGTTGTACCGAAGATCATGTATTCCCTGAATAGCGGAATCATTAAGTATTTGGATTGCCAGCCGATCATTGTAGGGGTGGGCATCAAGACGGGAATTCGTATTGAAACGGCCAATCCGAGGGAAGTGGGACCGGATCGTATTGTTGATGCTGTTGCCGCTTACGGATTGTACGGCGGACCGATTATTATTGCAGATTATGGTACGGCGACGACATATGACCTGCCTTATTTTTTAGCTTATTATCAAGTAATACTATAAAATTTTACGTTATGCAACTTTTTAAAACCTCTCTGTAACATTACTTAAAGGCACTAAATGTTTCAGGAAGATTTTTCCTTATTGAAAATCTTTCATAATCAGCAATGGTTTTTTCGTTGATTATACCGGCTTTCTTTTCCTTATCATACCTGTACTGCGTCCATAGTCTTGTAATCAAAGAAAGTGTAAAACCCATAAAAAGAAGACTGAAAGCATAAGGAACACCTTGAACTATTGCTTTTTCTTTTGTGAGCCTTGCAAGTTCTTTATCCGCAGAAGTTTGGTTGATTTTTGCCGCTTTCTTTGCAAGCCCCGGAAGCTCTGCTCTTGATGGAATTGAGATTTTACCTTCGGCATTTTTCTTTATAATGTCTGCAAATTTACCATTTTTACTTAAAAGTTTTACAAAACCTTTTTCGAAAAGTTCAGCACCAACAATCGTGTAAAACACAACAAGCGGAACTCTTGTCCATACTTCCTGAACATCCAATTCACCTCTATCTTTAGCTGCTTCTGAATATCCAAAAAGTCCGGTAAGCGCGGTTAGGCCAAGCTGTCCCTTGCTTAATGCAAGCTTGCCATTCTCATTCTGAAAATCTAAACTAATTTTTTTTACAAAAGTGTTTAATTTTTCGTTTTCAACACCAATCCTATTAAGCCCGTCGGATATAGCTTTGCCGGGTTCTAATATTGCTTTTGCAGCCTTTTGAAGCTTATCGCTTTTGTGCCCGTAAAGCGCCAGTAAAATTCCCGCGCCAATTCCTGCTAAAGAAATAATAGCACCTCTTTTGAAA
>CAYYGS010000318.1:0-3218 GCA_964471335.1 uncultured Jutongia sp. | reverse complement strand
GTCGGCTTTTTGATTGCGATTGTGATCATGGCGAGCATCCGTGAGAGGATTGAGTTTAATGATATACCGGAATCGTTCAAGGGAACGCCGATCGTGCTGGTGACAGCCAGCCTGATGGCAATTGCGTTCTGCGGTTTTGCAGGATTAGTGTAGAAGGGAGGAAGACAAAATGGCAACAGGAATTCTTAGCGCAGCAGTTTTGGTGGGCGTAATCGGTGTTTTGATTGGTCTTCTTCTGGGAATTGCAGGAATCAAACTTGCGGTGCCGGTCGATGAAAAGGAATTGGCTGTGCGTGATGTATTGCCGGGAAATAACTGTGGTGGCTGCGGCTTTGCGGGGTGCGACGCCCTGGCGAAGGCAATCGCTGCCGGGGAGGCACCGGTAGGGGCCTGTCCCGTAGGTGGTGCGGCTGTGGCGGCCAAAATCGGTGACGTGATGGGTGTCGCTGCCGGGGATACCGTGAAGGAAGTGGCTTTTGTAAAGTGTGCCGGAACCTGTGATCAGGCCGGAATCAAGGCGAACTATTATGGGATTGCAGATTGTAAGCGTGCGACAGCAGTACCGGGCCGTGGAGATAAGGCGTGTAGTTTCGGCTGTCTCGGATTTGGCTCTTGTGTGGCTGCCTGTCAGTTTGATGCAATTCATATTGTAAACGGCGTAGCAGTCGTAGACAAAGAGAAATGTGTAGCATGCGGCAAGTGTACCGAGGAATGTCCGAATGGATTGATCGAGTTGATTCCGTATGACGCATCTTTCGGCGTGTCCTGCTCGAATCAGGATAAGGGGCCGAAGGTAATGGCAGTCTGCGATACCGGTTGTATCGGCTGCGGCATTTGCGCAAAGCAGTGTGAGGCAGATGCGGTGACAGTAGAGAATAATATCGCACATATCGATCAGAGCAAATGTACCGGCTGTGGAAAATGTGCAGAGAAGTGTCCGAAGAAGATTATCAAGGCACACGAATAAATACAGGATTTTGTGTTAGTTTGTTCAGATCATGCGAATATTGCCTAATATTCTGCAAATATGGACAAGATTCGTCTTTTTTCGACATAACATGTTATGATGAAGATGGAGGAAGGTGCACAAGAATCCAAAAGCCTGTGGGCAAAGCACCAGGAAGGAGAACTAGAAACTGTTAATGCAGCATTTTGCTGTTGTTTTATGATCTTATATCGTTAATCAAATCATTCGCCGAAAAAGGGTATAATATCAGTTCTTTTCTCGTGTGGGATGTCGTGCAGGTGAAATTCAGCGCCGAAAGGCGCTGGATTTTTTGATGGAAATATGATAGGTTACTAACAGGTTACGGAATATCAGCCTTAGCAATATAATAGGGATAACGGGATGAATCAGCATAAGGAGGAAATTCATGATGAGAGCAATGATTGCAGACCAGCAATATGATGAGGAACGCGCGTTATATCATTTAATGCATACCGATGTGAAAAACTGTACCTTCGCCGGGCCGGCAGATGGGGAATCTGTGCTGAAGGAGGCAAGGGAGATCGGGGTACAGCATTGCAGCTTCTCCCTTCGTTATCCGCTGTGGCACGTGAGGGGATTTCAGCTGGAGCACTCTGCGATGGATGAGAAAACGCGTGCAGCGATCTGGTATGCGTCTGAAGGAGTAATAGACAATTGTACGCTGGAGGGAATCAAGGCTGTGCGGGAGTGCCAGGGGATCTCCATCAGGAATTGCCATATTGTATCAGAGGAATTTGGCTGGAAATCAAGTGATATAGAATGTGAGGATACAGAGATTACTTCGGAATATCTTTTTATGGATTCACGGGATGTGAAGCTGCACCGAGTCAGGATGAAGGGAAAATATTCCTTTCAGTATATGGAAAATCTTGAGATTACGGATTGTAATTTGGATACAAAAGATGCCTTTTGGCACAGCAAAAATGTGACGGTACGCGACAGCATTGTCAGGGGAGAGTATCTGGGATGGTTTTCGGACGGCCTGACCCTGATCAATTGCAGGATCATCGGCACACAGCCCCTGTGCTATTGTGATCATCTGAAACTGGAAAATTGTACGATGGAGGAGACGGATCTGGCCTTTGAGTATTCTCAGGTGGAGGCTGATATCAAGGGAGACATCCTCTCCGTGAAGAATCCAAGGGAGGGAAGGATTGTCGCCGATTCCGTAGGAGAGATTATCTGGGACGATCCGGTGATGGAATGTAATGGAGAGGTTGTGGTGAGAGAGAAATGATTCGTAAGTATTGTAATTCTTTGGATGCAATTTTAGGGATCGTTCTCTTGTTTATTATATTGATTGGAGGAATAAAAATATACCAGTATTATAACAGGAATCCATTTTTGATAGAGTTGCAGCAGATAGTGGCAGAAGAATATGGTGATGATTTTTCTGTCGCTATCAATTGTCCAAAAAACGAAAAAATATCTGTGATTGAGATAGAGGCGACCGATGCAATCTATTTAAAAACGGATGTTTTTTCTAAAGTGGACAACCTGCAGAAAATTGTTTATGAATATGTAATGCGAAATCAAGATAAATTTTGTGATATTGATTCGATTAATTCCGAATATAATAATCAGTACCAAGAAAAAAAAGGTTTGGAAGTTCTTTTCAGAAATAGCGAATATTCAAGTTCGAGTGGGTTATCGAATGTTTTTTGCTTTTACAATAGATCAGAGTACAAAAATGAAGATACAGAGGGTTTTAATTCCTTGTATATAAATGAAGTTGCATGTCGATCAGATTCTCATTACTCAAATATTAAAACCAGTGTACTTATGAACTTTGATGATGTTAATTATCTTCAATGCTGGAATATATTTGTTGATGATATCTCTTTTATTAAAAAAATGACAAACTTGAAAGAGATTTCGGTGGGAGAGTATGATGAAGAAATAAAAAAAGCTGCAAAAGAAGCAGGAATTAAATGCAATTAAGATAAGGTTTTATCTGCTATATTATATTTTTAATAATAACAATGATATGGATAAGGAAATTTACAATGAAAAAAGAGTATGATTATCGCTCAGTTAAAAAGATAAGCAAAAAAGGAATTTGGTTTGATGATGGTTTCTTTTTGGATTTTGAATTGAGTAGGATAAATTGGGCGAAAAACCATAATATTTTGGTTGATCAAACATATTGTGTTGCAGATAGGGACATAACGGCAACGAATCCTTATTTTGAATTTTACTTTGATAATCATGTTGTCGTATTTTTTTATAA
>CAYYGS010000317.1:0-3218 GCA_964471335.1 uncultured Jutongia sp. | reverse complement strand
CTCCATTACAAAGAAATCAATCTCTGTAATCATTCCTGTCTGCTCATAGTAAGGCACGAAGAAGCCCGGTGCCTTGATGGCTCCGTTGTCGGTAGGATCTTTAAAACGTACCAACGCCTCCGCACCAATCACCTGCTCATTACGGATATCTACCTTTGCCTGATAATAAGCCACAAAATCCTTATGGATATCCACTGACTCCAGCAGCTTTTCCTTTTTATCATATTCCTTTAGCTGACTGATCAGTTTCTCATCGTATATCTGTATCTTATTGGAATAGCTGCCCTTTAAGGAATCCGCTGCCTGTATACTGTAGGAAAGGAAAAGTTCTATATCACTGCCCTCTTTGGGGATGCGGCATACACCCATCAAGACTGCCATATGAATCTGTACCTCATCATAGATTCTGCATGATATTTTATCCGCAATATCTTTCAGCCTGCTCTCTAATGTTTCCAAATCCTCATACTTGACAAAAAGCGCAAAATGGCTGCCATAATTTCTGGCGTACAGTTCCTTGTCATCGTCAAGCTCCTGTGAAAGCACCTCGACGCACAACTCCAGAATCCTTTTACTTGCCTGCCAGCCATACAGGACACCATACCGTTTAAACTGGGTGATATCCGTATAGACAATCGCATAGCTCCTGTCACCGGAAAGCTGTAATGACACTCTGTACTTCAGATAGCTCAAATTCCAGATACCCAGCTCCGTATCCTTATACATTAATACCTGTATGTGCCTGCTGTTCTGAAGCATCCGGCACAAAACCAGAATTATCAGAATAGCTACTACGCAGAGTATCACAATAATTATGATGCTGTTCTCCCTGACAAAATTTCCTATACTCATTTTGGAATAGAAATTGTCCTGCAGCATATAGTCGCTGACCATCTTATCATTGACTTCCACGAGCTCCTTATTCAGTATGCTAAGAAGCGATTCGTCTTCCTCTCGAAGCATCATATAGAGTAAATGGCTGTCATTTAACAAGCCGGATATTTCCAGATTGTTAAAATGAAAGTCCGTACCCAGCAGATATTCGGCCAGATAGCCGTCACAAATCGCCGCAGCTGCTTTCCCGGACCTTACAGCCTGCAGGCAGTCATATTGATTGTCATAGAAGTCAAGCACATCAGCTTCCCTTTCAAAATCAGACAGAATTCTGCCCGTTACAGTCTCCTGCTGTACGACGAAGGTGCTATGGGATTCTATCTTGCTGTTCCTTTTTGTAACAATGACATACGGTGCCTGTGCATAGCTATTTGTCAGTGCAAGCCCTTTTCCCTTTATGTTCTCCGGCAGCTCTCCATAGAAACTTAAAAAATCTATTTTTCCCGTTTCCAAAAGTTTCTCCGCTTCCGCTACACTTTCCACTTTTACATAAGAAAATTGAAGCCCTGTGCCTGACGACACCTCATCCAATACCTGTCTGGTAAGTCCCGCACATTCCCCGTCACTCTCATAGACAAAAGGATAACAGTTCCCAAAATATCCCACTTTGAGAGTTTCATGTTCACTAATAAACTGCTTTTCCTCACTTGTTAGAAGTATAGTCTGGTCAAACCTGCTGTCATAATATTTTACCATCAGATCATTTTCCAGTCCCGGATGATTCATCTTGACATCTGCAATCCCCTGATTCAGTTCACGCATCAGATTATCATTTCCCTGCCATGAAATATAATAAAAAGGCATGGGCGCAAAACGTCCTATTACTCTCTGCCCTTCCCGGATTTCCGTAAGGGAATGTACCAACGCATCAATCTCGTCATTTTGAAGTGCCTCCTGAAGTGCAGCTGTATCTTCATACTCTATTACCTGCGGTTCATGTATGCCATAGCCTGCCAGATAATCATAAAATTCGCCCTTTCTGATATAGGTCTTTACCACGCCGTATGTAAGATTGCTCATGGCATCAAAATCCTCATAAGCAATCTCGCCATCACTTTTGACTGCAATAGCACCAAAAGTATAGCCACTGGCAAGGTTCGCATACGCATACCGTTCTGCTCTCTCTGCAGAATACTGGGCAGAGCCAAGCAAATCCGCTTCTTTATTCAAAACCATCTGCAATGCCTCGTCCCAGGTTTCACATGCAATGTATTCGATATCCCAATTCACATATTCGCATAAATTTTCCAGATACTCCACATCCATGCCTGTTGGATTGCCGTCCTCGTCATACTCATTGTAGCCCTCCATAGGAAAAAAAGCCACCTTCACGTTACGTTTTTCGGCGGCATAAGCTCTTTTTAGCCCTGAAATTCCTATACTCCCCACTGCCAATACCATAAGTACTACCAGAGAAAAAAGAATTGCTATACAATATACTGCTCGTTCCGTTCTTTTCTTTTTATTCATAAAGCATAACCTCTTCATTTTCATGTAAGTTCAACAATACCAGTTATTACTTGAATTACATTCTAAACAAATTTTCAATTTTTCGACAACTTCTTCCAATAAAGATATATCAAGCCCTCTTTTAACTGCAAGGCTTAATCCTTTTTTGAATCAACTGGAATATTTAACTTTCAGACTCATCTTCTGATATTTCCTGAAACATTTGTTTTGCATCGGTATAAGCTTTGGCATTGGAATCTTTACTAATTCGCTTTGCTTCTTCCATAGCCGCAATCACTTCCGGTCTAAATTCCCATGTATCTTCCGGATATGACACATCAAAAGGTATTCCCTTTCGTAAAATCACCTGTCTGAGAAACATATTCACTGCATCGGATAAATTAAGCCCTAATCCTTCTAAAAGCTCTACAGCCTGTTTCTTTGTATTTTCCTCTATTCTGATCTGTGTTGGCGTAGTAGTTGCCATAAAATAACCCTCTTTTCATTTTTTGTTTCATTTTACTACGATGAGTATACATTGTCAATTCATAGTGATTTAAGTGCGAAATTGGTTTACCATCATTTATATTTTTGATATTTGTTGTACTAGCCTGTTTGCCGACAGGTTAGGCATTTTTCGGTGTTGGCCCGTTCGGTGAATCCGCTTGGCTTAAGTTCGTGGCAGGATCTTTTGATTGAGGCGGATGTGGATATTTATGCCTACTCTCCGGAAAAAATCAGTATGGATACAGGAATACAGTAAATAAATATATGTTTGGCGGTCAGTTATCTGGCCGCCTTTTTGTCTCTAATCTGTTTCCGACTAATTACACATAAGAGGAACGAGCGGCCTATTTTTATGTTGCTTTTTGCAG
>CAYYGS010000316.1:0-3221 GCA_964471335.1 uncultured Jutongia sp. | reverse complement strand
TGAAAGAGACGAGTCTGGATAACCCGGAAATCACAGTAAAAGACAGACGTATTGTTAGATTAGATGAGATAGTAACCGAAGTGAAGCAGTCGGAAGAATGGGAGGATGTCAAGATGAATTTGCTGGAATATGGGATAGAGCGTGGAATGGAACAAGGAATGGAACGTGGAAAAATTCTGGCATACTATGATATGAACCTCTCGCTAAAAGAGATTGCGGAGAAATTAAGTCTTCCAGAAGAAACGGTGGCAGCTGTGATACAAAGCGAAGGATGAGATATAATTTTAAGATTGCCTAGCCTGTTTGCCGACAGGTTAGGCATTTTTCGTGGTGCAATATTTTTAGGAACAGTTGTAACAAATCCTGTACTGATTCGTCTAAATATTACTAAGGCTGTTAAATGTCGATGAATTTTGCGAAGAATAAATTTTCATTCTGCAAGGCGGAGGAATGAGGCGTAGCGGTGGCTACGTCGATTGACAACAACGCAGCAGATGGAAATTTAAGCAAGCAAAAACATTGTTATTTGACCGCCTTAGTAATAAATAGGAGAAATGACCCGTGGGATTGGAAATTTGAGTGGAAGGGGGGGAGACGGTGATGGATATGGACGAAATATATCAGGAATATGCGGAAGTGATCTATCATTATCTTCTGGGATTATGCCATAATCCATCCCTTGCTGAGGATATTGTGCAGACGACATTTTTAAAAGCTATTGAATCGATTGATTCGTTTCGACAGCAGTCAAAAGTCTCCACCTGGCTCTTTCAGATTGCCAAACATGAATATATGGATGTTCTGCGGCGGAAAGAGAATCAGAATCTTTCCATGGAGGAATTCCGGCGGGATTATCCCCAGAGAGAAAGGACGTTTGCAGAGGAGTCTCCATCCGTATTAGAGCAGCTGATTAAGGAGGAGCAGAAGGAGAGGGTTTTATGGTATTTACATCAATTGCCGGAACCGTACAAAGAGGTTTTTTTATTACATATATATGGAGAGTGTTCGTATCGGGAAATT
Source organism: uncultured Jutongia sp. (assembly GCA_964471335.1). Classification (GTDB taxonomy): domain Bacteria; phylum Bacillota; class Clostridia; order Lachnospirales; family Lachnospiraceae; genus Jutongia. The sequence continues at coordinate 2,201 of CAYYGS010000316.1, read as the reverse complement.
GCCGCAGTGTTTGGCAGGACGGAGGTATGGGCAAGGGTCACATATTTTCGGGCAAAGGAAAAATTAATCCAGTACTTAAAACAGGAAGAAGATTAAATCAGAATATCATGAAGGCTGTTAATTTCCGACATATAATTGACTTAGCAATAATATCCATTGCACGACAATGGCGTAAGGAGAGTGATTGGAATGAAGTGTAATGTGGTCAGGGATTTGTTACCTTTGTATCTGGATCAGTTATGTGAGGAGGAGACGGGTAAAGAGATCAAAGATCATCTGGAGTGTTGTAAATCGTGCAGGCAGCGATGGGAAGAGATGAGAAGCCCGGTGGATCACATGATTGATCAATGGGAAAGGGAAACGGTTTCTATTGAACCTATGAAAAAGTATCAGAAGAAAATTAAGAGAAAAAACAGAGCATTGGTGATGACTATCCTGTTGTCGGCTGCTGTGATTGGGCTGCTGTCTTATTTGAGTTATGGACAGATCAGGCATACAGGGGTCAGCTTTGAAACCATTTCCCAGTATATCCGTTTCCAGTATGTTGGAAGGGAATTTGCCAAGGGGAATGTGGAACCTTTATTATCCGGCCTTGCCATTGTAGGAGATGATCCGGAGCATGCGTATTATGCGAAACAGGCCTACGGAGATGATGAGGATGCGCTGCTTCAGGACACCAAGGAATATATTCGAAATCGCTATTCGGATTATTTTCAGGGAAAACCCCTGAAATTGCGAAGGGTGATGGTGCAGTATTATACGAATCTGGTGTATCAGACCAGAAATTTGATGGTGGTGCTGTTTTATGAGATCGATGGCATTAAATATTATATCCGTTTAGAACGAAGGGGTGGAGAGCAATATTATGTGACTCAGGATAAATTTGCATCTTCCGTTGAGCCAGTCACATATTATGTGGGAAGTGGGGAGGATGAAAAAGAGGATGTGAGTAGTGAGACACAAGAAGGACATTCATCGCTATTAGAGTGTCGGGAATCCCTGTTTAAGAGCCTGCCTCCCTTTGACGATATGAGTCTTTTTTTGGCAAGAAGAACCTCTCGCAGGTGCTACCGGGAGTGTCGGGAATCAGGGAAAACCTTATCGCCTTATGCATTTATGACATCTGTGTTATATATAACGGAAGAGTGTCAGAAGGACAGTAAGCTTCTGAATGCTTATAAGAAAACGCTGATACAGCATGCAGAGCGGATTATTCAGCAGAATTATTGTATTCAGGATATGCATTACCAAATTCTCTCCTATGATAAAGAAAAGCACATGTTTCGTTATCAGATACAATTGTCTTTGATTTCTGCGGAGACGGGGGAAGAGTGTGTGCTGTCCGTGGAATGTTACAAGCATTTGTCAGAAATGATTGTGATTCCGGAAACGGAAAAACTTATAGGAGAGAATATCCCGGAGAAGGCACGGAGGGCAATGCTGAATTTATGGAAGAGTAGATCTACTTGACAGAATGCAAAAAAAAGTGTATGATCTTTTTATTTAATAGAAAAATGCTTGTAATATAGCGTTTTTCCTTTTTAAAATTGGAAATGCAAGGACGAGGAGGAGTACATATTCTTAGGAATATCAGAGAGAAGATGGCTGGTGAGAATCTTTATTCCGGGTGTATGGAAGTAGCCTCTGAGCAGTGAATTGAACGGAAGGCCTATGGCGGCAGGAGTTGTCAGGCAGCTTGCCTTCTCAGTAGACTTCATCGGAGTCCCACCGTTAGAGGGGAGACAGTATTGAGGGCTTGGGCCTGCGTACTGGCAGAGTGCAGGTGTATCCGGACAGTCGTGACGGACGGTTGGGAGAGCTTGAAATTAGGTGGTAACACGGATGATGATTCGCCCTAAGCTAAGAGATTAGCTTAGGGCTTTTTATACCTAATAGGAAATTGCTCATAACATAGTGCTTAGGATAAACGCATTAATTCTCTGCCTCTAAAAAACATATCTGGGCAGGATAATACTGCTTATCCATCAAATGTTCGTGATACTTTGGTTGCGCAGCAAATCCTGTTCGTCCCTGCAATGTTCCAAGGGTGCCCGAAAGTTCTATGTTGATTTTGGCTACGCGCCCTACGTCTTTGGGAATGTCTAAATGCCTTGCGGCTTCGATGGTGCGATAAATGCCCGCTCCGCAAACTCACGGCAATGCTGCCATCTTCCAGGGTTTCCGGGAACACTTGGCGGCCG
>CAYYGS010000315.1:0-3224 GCA_964471335.1 uncultured Jutongia sp. | reverse complement strand
CGCCAGTAAAATGGCGGAACGAATTGCGGCTCATAATCGAGAATGTTGGAGTGGCTTGGAGTTTTTGCGAACATATGGATATTCTGATATGTCAGATATTCTTTTGACAAATTTGGACAATATCTATCAGGATATCACATATGGAATGCCGGAGTTAGAGCAGAATGAATTATTGACAAAAGCAGAATGGGCATCACAGCGTTTTCTGGCAAGGCATATAGAAGGAAGTTCTTTGATAACGATGGATACTATATTTGCATTACTGGAGTCAGTTTATGAAGAGTGTTTCTCTGATCTGGCATCAATTTTTCTTTTGAATCTGGATGCCAGAGCTTATTTGGATACATTAATTTCTGATGCAGGAAGTCAGGGTATGGATGTGGAAAACTTGATTGGGACGGAGGTAATTTATCGAATTACGCTGGTTATGGATGTTTTGAAAGAGAAAAAGGGAGATAGATGGCTGGAAGATGTGTGCCATAACGATATGTTGGTTAAGGCTAGGATTACAATCATTAAAAGGAGCCAGATAATATATAACAGTGCAGTCAAATCATGTAAGTACGATGAAAATTATGTGAACAGTTCATTTAGGGCTTTGATGGATGAAAAGATATATTGGAAAATCAGGGATTATTTGTGCCAATGTTATGATTTATTTCAAGCGAAGGTACAGGGAAATACAGTAAGTGGGATATACCGATGTTTGTGTAATACGCAGAAAAGTATTGAAGAGCGCATTGAACAGATGGAGGAATATATCGAGCAATTTAGGAAAGACATTGTTACTGTATTTGACAAAGAATCATAGTGCTAAGGAGAGTACAGAGGATGACAGACCAGAATGAAAAAAGAAAAAGAGCTGTTGAGATAAACTTTGAGATAGGAAGATTTAAAGAGGAATTAGCCAGAGAGTTAAAAGCGAGAATGGGATTTAAGGGCATTGAGAAGATAGTCGATTGCTTGGGAATGGTTATTGCTTTATATTATCAAGGGACTTGGGGAACTTCGGCAAAGAAGGCACCATGTAATATTATGCTGTCCCACGACGGTTCCAGAATTGAGAACTGTATTAATTATAGTTCATATAAAACAGAAGATGAGAAGAGAAAAATTATAAATGATGTGGAGGAAAAGATTCAAGAAGAAATAAAGAAAAAATTATCTGGCATCAATGAGATAGATATTCGGTGTAAAGAAATAAAGTATGGACAAAAAGCGGAATTTTCTGCCCCGATACTGATTGTATTTGGAGTATATGATTTAACAAATGAAGGAGTAAAGATTAAACCCCAGATTTATAAAAAGTTAATTTTAGATTTTTTGATGCAGACAATTAATAATATGTCTGATTTTGACAAATTCACTCAGGATAATAGTGCATTTTGGGATGACATTTCGTACAATTTTATTGAGAATTATAAAGAAATTGTGTTTGAACAGTGTAACCTTCCTGACATTGAATTGGTAGAGCAGGTTTCGAGAAGGCCATATGAAAGACGAGAATGTAGAGGAGGAGTGATTTTTGTAAACAGTGGGGAGCCAGTTAAGGACCTTGTAAAATTAGATTCATCAAATGAATGGTCATTTAAGGATACAGGGTTTGTGCGTAAAATGCTGGAAATAGCGACAGAAAATCGTTATTTGTTTGTACAGTCGGAAGAATCATATCGGATAGAGGGATTTGGCTTTAGAAGCGAGGAAGATATAAAGAAACAAAGAGCGTGTATTCAATATAGGGGAAGTTTCAGTTATTCGGTTTTTTCTATGGGAGAAGAAATATTAAAATGCGAAAATGGCAGTTATTATCCGACGACAGAGGATGTTGAATTTTCTATTGATAGAATCTGTAGTCGTTATAAAAATATCCCTGGTTTAAGAAGTATTATGCAGAAACGGGATAGAATAGAACACGGAGCTATTTACATATTTGCAGAAGATGCCAAGGATATATGTGATATTCTGTGCAGGGAATATAAGAGAGGAACCATTGTTGAAACATTTATTATAAGAGACAGGGAAGATTTTTTTGTCAGTTTATCGGCGGTTGATGGGGCGGTATTGGCAGATATGAATGGGAACTGTTATGCATATGGTGTCATATTGGACGGTGAAGCGAAAGTGGAGGCGGATTTGACGCGAGGATCAAGGTATAACTCGGCAAAAAACTATGTACATGGAGCAAAAAGGTTGGCAGTTGTTATCTCCGAAGATAAAGAAACAGAGCCTGATATAATCCCAGGGTGGGAAGAAGGGATATGATATTAAATGCAACATGCATTCTCCTGAATTTTACATCAGCTGCCAGATTTTTTCGAGGTCTGGCAGTTATTTTTTTGCATTAATAGGGGACTGCACACAGCTCCTTTTTTTCTATTATAGGACATTTCGCTACAACATAGCGAAGAAGGGGAATGCGTTGGCATTCCCCTTTCCGTGTTCTTCCGAAAGGAATAAACTTTGTGTATTCTCTACGAAAGTTAAGTGCTGTTTAGTGGTTCTTTGCTGTTACGAGCCCTAAAGAAATTGCAAGAGCATCGCTATCAGACAAAGCACCCTTGATCAGCATGATTTCATCTACTTCACCCTTGAAGTATGCATCCCATGCGTTTACGCCAAAGTATACGGCAGAATTTTCTTTCGTCATAACGCCATCGGCTACATTGCCATCACATACAAGCTCGCCATTGACAAACAGTTTGCCATAAGCTACGTTGTTGCTTGCTGCGGAACCGTCAACCACAAGAATAACATTCTGCCACTGGTTCGCTACATATGCGCCCTTAGTAGGGTTGGCATCTACATAGCCGCCGTTGTGAGACCAAATCTTGGCATCAAAGGTAAGGTTCAGCCAGTACTGAGGATCAAATGTTCCAGCAGCCAGAGTAGGATCTACACCACCGCCGAGTGCGGATGGCTTCATCCAGAAGGAAATCGTATAACTGTTTCCAAGCTCTGCTGCATTGCACAGTTTTAATCCGTAAGTGCCGTCCAGTGTGATTGCTTTTCCGCCGTTCACACCTTCCGTATACTGATAAACAGCATCAGCTTTTTCAGGAGGAAGGGAAGCCTTTGTTACAGCAACCGCACCGTCAGTCTGGTCCTCAAAATCAAATGTCTTGAGAACTTCACCACTGAATTTATAGTCTGCAGAATCTTTTGTAATGGTAATGCTGTACTTTTTCGTTGTTACCATATCTTCTGCATATACTACGATTTCATGT
>CAYYGS010000314.1:0-3229 GCA_964471335.1 uncultured Jutongia sp. | reverse complement strand
ATTATATTGGAAGTGAATGATGTGAAGCATCTAAAGAAGTAGTGATTCGCATATTGAGGGAAGGGCAGTTTTTAACAGAAGAAATTCTGCAGTTATCAGAACAGGAAATGCAGATGGATCTGATGTGTAAGGACAATTGGACATTTGAGCTTTGATATGGTAGTATATGATTTGCTGAATGGCAGATCTTTTTTGTAAAAAAGATAAAACGTTATTATTGCGTAGAAAAATATAGAGAAAGGCAGAAAACCATGAAAATAAAGGCTTTCTGAATAGGTGTTGCAAGCATGAAACTCGGAATCGTCGGACTTCCCAACGTAGGAAAAAGCACATTATTTAACTCTTTGACAAAGGCTGGTGCAGAATCGGCCAACTACCCCTTCTGTACGATAGACCCTAATGTAGGCGTGGTGCCTGTACCAGATCCGCGGTTGGAGGTACTTGCGAAGATGCATAACTCTGCCAAGATTGTACATGCTACCATTGAATTTGTCGATATTGCCGGTTTGGTTAAGGGAGCATCAAAGGGAGAGGGGCTTGGCAACCAGTTTCTTGCCAATATACGTGAAGTGGACGCGATCGTTCACGTGGTGCGCTGCTTTGAAGATTCTAACATCGTCCATGTAGACGGAAGCATCAATCCGCTGCGTGATATTGAGACGATCAATCTGGAGCTTTTGTTCTCTGATTTGGAAATATTGGAGAGAAGATATGCGAAGCTCTGCAAGACGGTGAAGAATGATAAGACGCTCGTCAAGGAGACAGAGCTGGTTGAGAGGCTTAAAAAGCACATGGAGGACGGTAAGCCGGCAAAGAGTTTTGAGACGGCCGATGAGGATGAAGAAGCATTGCTGGAGAGTTTCCAGCTGCTGACATATAAGCCTACGATTTATGCAGCAAACGTGGCGGAGGACGATCTGGCTGATGACGGTAAGAGCAATGACCATGTTGCACAGGTGCGTGAATACGCCAAAGAAGAGGGGTCAGAGGTGTTTGTGATCTGCGCGCAGATTGAGCAGGAGATCGCAGAATTAGATGATGAGGAGAGGAAGATGTTTTTGGACGAGCTGGGGCTGTCAGAATCCGGTTTGGATAAATTAATTGCTGCCAGCTATCATCTCTTAGGCTTGATCAGCTATCTTACGGCCGGGGAGATGGAGACGAAGGCATGGACGATCACAAAAGGAATGAAGGCACCGCAGGCTGCCGGAAAGATACATTCCGACTTTGAGAGGGGATTTATCCGGGCTGAGGTTGTCAGCTACGAACATCTGGTAGAGCAGGGCAGCTATAATGCTGCCAGAGAAAAGGGATTAGTCCGTTCCGAGGGGAAGGAATATGTTGTGCAGGATGGTGATGTCGTACTGTTTCGATTTAATGTATAAGTTGAAAAATGATTCTAAGACAGCAAGAAACGCTGTCTAACAATCATTACGGTTTCAACTAGGAAAAACGCAAAAGCGGCGTTTTTCACAAGCAAATTTATTTGCTTTGCTATTTTGTGCCACGCAGAATGCGTGGCATGTGGGATTAGCATGTTTAAAAAGGTGAAAGGATGAATTAGATGGGGGCAGATATACGATTCCCGCATTTGGGAATTACAATTGAACATTTAGGCAGGGGCGTCACCATTGGAGGATTTACGATTGCCTATTATGGAATGATTATTGCGTTTGGAATGGTGATGGGGTATCTTATGGCATGTTTCCAGGCAAAGCGGACGGAACAGGATGCAGAAATCTATCTGGATCTGGCTTTATGGGACATCGTTTTTTCGATTATAGGAGCCAGGTTGTATTTTGTTCTGTTTAGCTTTGATTTTTATCGGGAGCATCCATCCCAGATCATAAATATCCGCGGGGGAGGCATGGCTATTTACGGCGGTGTGATTGCCGGCGTTATCACCACGGTGATATTTGCGCGAATGAAGAAGCTGTCGATCTGGAAGCTTTTAGATACGGCCTGTACGGGTCTTTTGGTCGGACAGATCATCGGAAGATGGGGGAATTTCTGTAATCGAGAGGCATTTGGCAGCTATACCGATTCTCTTTTGGCAATGCAGCTGAAAAGGTCGGATGTAGCAGCGATGAATTTGAAACATGATGTAGCAAGACATATGTTGGAAATTGATGGAGTGGAGTATATTCAGGTACATCCCACCTTCCTTTATGAATCCCTCTGGAATGTTGTAGTCCTGCTGATCATACTGGCAGTGACAAAACATTGTCAATATGATGGCCAGCTTTTCCTGATCTATCTGTTAGGTTATGGCCTGGGGCGTGTGTGGATTGAAGGCCTGCGAACGGATCAGCTCATTCTTTTTGGGACAGGCATACCGGTATCGCAATTATTATCTGCCCTGCTTGTGGTATTTGCGGCTGGAGCTTTGATCGCCAAAGAAATCAGGAGGAGAAAAGAAAAAGGCTAGAACGCATTCGCGTTCCGGCCTTTTTGATCAAATAGGAAATTGCTCGTAACGTAGTGGAATGCAACCAAGAAATCCGAAGGATTTCTTGCAAGGCAAAACGCTGGTTTTGCCTTTTTGATTGCAGGGATATTTTTAATCATCCTCTTCGCTTTGGACGGATAACTTCTGGCGTTTTCTTGCCATCTCATCACTGTCCAGATATTCATCGTATGTTGTGATCTTATCAATCAGTCCGCCCGGCGTGATCTCCATAATTCGATTGGCGATCGTCTGGATGAACTGGTGATCCTGGGAGGTGAAAAGAATCACACCCGGGAATTTGATCAGTCCGTTATTCAATGCCGTAATAGATTCCATATCCAAATGGTTTGTCGGCTCATCCATAATTAAAATATTGGATGCCATAATCATCATCTTCGAGAGCATAACACGGACACGCTCGCCACCAGAGAGTACGTTCACCTTCTTTACGCCGTCCTCGCCGGGGAAGAGCATGCGGCCCAGAAAGCCGCGGACATAGGTGGGATCCTTTTCCGGGGAGAAAGGCATCAACCAATCCACAATAGTCTCCTGGCCGGAGAAAAGCTCTGTATTGTCTTTCGGGAAATAGGAGAAACTTGTCGTAACGCCCCATTTATAAGAGCCCTCGTCCGGTTCCATTTCCCCGGATAATATTTGAAACAGTGTTGTGGCAGCAATCGTATTGCTTCCTACAAAGGCCACTTTATCCTCGCGTCCCAAAATAAAGGAAATGTCATCCAGTACCTTAACACCGTCAATCGTCTTGGAGAGATGCTCGAC
>CAYYGS010000313.1:0-3284 GCA_964471335.1 uncultured Jutongia sp. | reverse complement strand
GGAGGATTTACCGCTTCTGGCTGCAGAGCCCGGCAAAGTGCGTGCGAGAGCCTATGATATTGTGTTAAATTGTACGGAGCTTGGCGGCGGTTCGATCCGTATCCATCAGGATGATGTGCAGGAGCAGATGTTTGAGGCACTTGGTTTTACAAAGGAGGCCGCCAATGAGCAGTTTGGCTTCCTGCTCGAAGCGTTCCAATATGGTGTACCACCACATGCCGGACTGGCATACGGACTTGACCGCCTCGTAATGCTTATGGCAAAGGAGGACAGCATCCGTGATGTTATTGCCTTCCCGAAGATCAAGGATGCCTCATGCCTTATGACGGAAGCACCATCTGTTGTAGACGGGAAGCAGTTGGATGAACTGGGGATCACCGTTGTGGCAGAGGAACAGGCGATGGATGTGGAATGATGACAGGCAGTCAGTATCATACATGTATGGAGTGGACAAGAGAGCATATTGGTGTGAAACGGGCACGGTGTCTGGTGAAAATACTTACGGTGCTGTGTGCGGCGGGATATGCCGGCAGTCTTCTGGCGTTGTTACTGCAGGCGGCAGGAATAGGCGTGCATCCGGTTTTCGGGCTGCATCTGGGCCGTTCTGGTGATTATGCGCCATTCTGGCGTATGCTGCTTATTCCGGCAGTGAGCTTTCTGGCGGTTTCGTTGTTTCGCAGCCTTTTGTCTGCGCCGAGGCCGTATGAGGTGTATGATTTTGTGCCGCTGTTGGATAAGGATACCAAGGGGAAATCTTTTCCCAGCCGTCATGTTTTTTCCAATTTTGTCATTGCCATGGCAGTACTGTCCGTGTCTGCGGCCGGTGGAGTTTTCTTGATGGTGTGCGGCGCGTGCCTTGCTGTTTTGCGTGTGGCTACGGGAGTACATTTCCCAAAGGATGTTGTGGCAGGCGCTGTTCTGGCTGTTCTGATTGGTTATATGGGGTTCTTTTTCTTTTGATTTTATCAGAAGAATTGCTATAAAAAGAAATGGGGGATAGTGTGAAAAAAAATTTTCACCAAGCGAACTTTGTTCGCTTTGCAAATATTGTGCCAGCGGCATAACAAACAAAGTTTGTATTCAAGTTTGCGGGCTTATGGCAGGAATGGAGATTATGACGATATGGAGCAAAAAAAATATGTGATCAGTTGTTGTTCTACCGCTGATCTGACGGAGGAGCATTTTCAGGACCGCGATATTCACTATATCAGCTTTCACTTTACGCTGGGTGATACGCAGTATTTGGATGATCTGGGCAAAAGTATTTCGTCAGAGGACTTTTACCAGGCAATGCGGGAGGATGTTCCTACGAAGACATCACAGGTGAATGTGGCTGAATTTACGGAATACTTCATGCCGTTTCTGGAGGAGGGGTATGATATACTTCACGTAAGCTTGTCCAGTGGGATTTCCGGTGTTTTTAATGCGGCAAATATTGCGAGAGAGACTCTGTTGGAGCAATATCCGGACAGGAAGCTTCTAGTGGTGGATTCTCTGGCCGCTTCTGCGGGATATGGCCTTTTGATGGACAGACTGGCCGATCTGCGGGACGAGGGAATGGAACTGGAGGAATTATATTCCTGGACAGAAGAGAATAAGCTGAGGCTGCATCACTGGTTTTTTTCTACCACTTTGGAGTATTTTGTGAGAGGCGGCCGGATCTCGAAGGCCTCCGGTTGGTTTGGAACGGCACTCAATATTTGTCCCCTGTTAAATATTAATGATAAGGGAGAATTGATTCCGCGATATAAATTGCGTGGGAAAAGGAAGGTAATCAGCGCCGCCGCAAAAAAGATGGAAGAATTTGCGGAGGACGGAAAGGAATACTGCCGGAAGTGTTACATTTCTCATTCGGATTGCTATGAGGATGCCAGAGCGGTAGCTGATCTGGTGGAAGAGGCCTTTCCGAAGTTGGACGGCGGTGTGAAAATTTACAATATCGGAACGACGATAGGAAGTCATACGGGGCCGGGGACAGTTGCACTGTTTTTCTGGGGAGAGCCCCGTCAGGATTAGGAGGGAAATTATGGCAGAGATGTACAATCACCATACGGTGGAAAAGAAATGGCAGCAGATTTGGGAGAAGGAGCAGGCGTTTAAGATTTCAGAGGATTATTCCAAACCGAAGTTTTACGCATTAGTGGAGTTTCCTTATCCGTCAGGGCAGGGGCTCCATGTGGGGCATCCAAGACCCTATACGGCGCTTGATATTGTGGCAAGAAAGAGAAGGATGCAGGGATATAACGTTCTGTATCCGATGGGATGGGATGCTTTTGGTCTTCCGACGGAAAATTATGCAATCAGCAACCATATTCATCCGAAAATTGTAACAAAAAATAATGTGGAGCGTTTCAAAAACCAGCTTCATGTACTGGGGTATTCTTTTGACTGGGACAGAGAAATCAATACGACAGACTCCGATTATTATAAATGGACACAGTGGATTTTCTTAAAATTATTCAAAGCGGGTCTTGCTTATAAATCTGAGATGCCGATTAACTGGTGTACTTCCTGTAAAGTAGGACTTGCCAATGAAGAAGTTGTAAACGGCGTCTGCGAAAGGTGCGGTGCCGAAGTAGTGCGTAAAGTAAAAAGCCAGTGGATGTTAAAGATTACGGAATATGCCGATAAACTGATTCAGGGGCTTGATACGGTTGACTATGTAGAGAGGGTTAAAGTTTCCCAGAAAAACTGGATTGGAAAGTCTACCGGTGCGGAAGTTGACTTTACGATTAAAGGCAAAGAAGATAAGCTGCGTATTTATACGACCAGATGTGATACGTTGTTTGGTGTGACATATATGGTTATGTCTCCGGAGCATCCGCTGTTAGATAAATACAAAGAGGAAATTAAGAACTGGGACGACATTGTTTCTTACCGTGAACAGGCGGCAAGAAAGTCTGATTTTGAGCGTGCGGAACTTGCAAAAGAAAAGACGGGCGTTAAAATTGACGGATTGACAGCAGTTAATCCGGTAAATGATGTTGAAATACCGATTTTTGTTTCCGACTATGTTCTCATGAGTTACGGTACGGGTGCGATCATGGCGGTGCCGGCGCATGATGAAAGAGACTGGGAATTTGCGAAGAAATTTAATCTGCCGATTATTGAAGTCGTAGCAGGCGGTAAGAATGTGCAGGAGGAAGTCTATACGGATGTAGCGTCCGGAACAATTGTCAATTCCGGTTTTATCAGCGGACTCAGTGTGCAGGATGCCAAGGACAAGATGATTGCATTTTTGGAAGAAAAAGGTATCGGCTGTGCTAAGACGAACTTTAAATTAA
>CAYYGS010000312.1:0-3286 GCA_964471335.1 uncultured Jutongia sp. | reverse complement strand
CAGGGGAGCCAGGCCTCTGCCGGGAGAGGCGCTGCCTGGAGAGAGACAGGGATGGGGAGCTCTATGTCTGCGGGATAGTCTGCCGGGATAGGCGTATATAAGATGTCAATAATTATTGACGATAAAATTATGGATGATTTAAATAACTATTTGAGCCTATATTGGAGTATTCAGTTTAAGAAAGGAAAGATTTTGAAGAAGTGCAGAAAGGTATATTGAAGAAGTAGTTGTGTACGACGAGGATAACTTTGAAATAAAGTGGAAGAAGTTTTTGTAAAAAGTAACTTTGGCTTGTAACAGGCTTTAAAAGTAGATATAATAACAGGAGATGAATTTTGAAAGGAAGTGGGTTGTTATGACCGTGATACAACAACTTGCTATGGAGGTGGCAGTATGTATATGATGACGGAAAAACTTTCATGGGATAAGATTGTAGAGCAATACCCGGACCGATGGGTAGCACTTACAGACTGTGATATGGATGGTGTCAGTGTACTGGCTGCTAAAGTTTGTGCTGTATGCCAAGACAGAGACAGACTCAATGAGGAGATTAAACTTATGGAAGCTAAAATCACATTTGAGTGGAGACGTACAACAGATATAGAGGGGGCATATGTATTTTGAAAGATAAGAAGCAGGAATATTGTTTTCAGATTGAGAAATGTGATAAGCCCATTATATACGTAAAAAATAAGGACAATATTAAAACGGCATGTTTGATTGATACTGGTGCAAATACGCCGGTTTGGGTATTGGGTGAAGATTATTTGAAGTATAGATATCCAAAGGCTAAGAGGTCTGAAAAAAAGTCAATATTAAATGGAATGGGTGAAAAACCTGTCATGAATGTACCTGTTTGGATTATTCCGGAGTTTATTTTAGAGGATAATCTGGGAAATTGTTTGGTTTATAAAGATTTATATGTTTGTGTCATTGATTCAGATAAGTTTTCTTTTGATATGATCATTCCACTTACCATGCTTAATAGAATGAATTTTTCCTTTACATATACAGAATCGGTAAACTATGCATTATTTAAGATTAGTGCTGCGAAACAAAATTTTTATACGAGACCTGTTTATGCGGAAAGTAATACGGATTATTTGAATAAAATACAGGTATTTGCACAAGATGAATTCTCTGACGGCAGATAAATGAAACGGAATGATTGCACTAATTTAACAAGAGCAACATAAATTTGTGAGTGCCTTGATTAAGATAATCTGCCTTACTTGCCTATATCCGAATAAATTCGGTATAGGCAAATGCGGCATATCATCAAGGATTCCTCTGATACGATTCTATGGCCTGTTCATAAGATTTTTGTAATTTCTTCGTCCATTCCAGCGTTTCATAGATCACAGAAGGCTTCTCTGCACTCAGCTGTGCACCATCCATTATTTTTTGAATTTCTTTTTTCGAGAGCATCTTATTGCCATCACGAAGTTCCATCATATAGTTGCTCTCTTGAAACATGATCCATGCTCTGTTTTGATACTTGCTGGAAGCAATATAGGCAGTTCCGGCATCTGTTTCATATTCGCTGATTTCATCTGCCTGTGGCAGAATATTTGTAAATTCAGTCTGTAAATGGAAATAAGCCAGAGTAAAGAAATCCGTGTCTCCCTTTTCTCCATAATAAATATACGTTTCATCCCCATCACAATGATAGCCTTTTGGCAAATAGTTCAAAATCAGATAATATACCTCTGAATCTTTTGATTCCACTGGTATTTCATCTGCCTTTTCTTTTTCATTTGTTTTATCAGATGTATCATCGGTATTTGGGGTTTCTTTGGTAATATGAACCCCTTGACCAAATTCTGTTTCAACATTCTTTGCCGAAAAAGAATGAACCCAATTTTTTATCGCAGAACTTTTAGCCGCAATCATGTTTTGTATGTTAGGATTTTTGGCTGCAATCACGGAAACACCAGTTCCGGCAACGATCAGTCCAATAGCAGCCGCCACAGCTATTTTCCGATAATGTTTTTTTGAACTCTTAGGAGCTGCATTGGAAGAAGCGGCAGCCTCTTCTATATATTGATCCTCTACTCCATCTAACATTTTCTTGATATAATCTGTATTCATGCTATCAACCCTTTCTTTAACAAATATTGTTTTAATTTTTCTCTGGTTCTGTGCAAATGAACCGTAACATAATTGTTGCTCTTTCCATAGGCGGAAGCGATTTCTGATATGGACTCAGAAAACCAATATCTTTTCACAAAAAATATCCGATCCAATTTCTTTTGTTGTGCAAGAAATACATTGATTTCTTTCTGAAGCTCCTGCCCGAGTAGTTCATCTTCCACAAATTTGGTACTGCAAAGTGTAGCTTCTAATTCACATAAGGCAACATCATACGTTGAATTTCTTTTCTCTGCATTTAAATATTCCCACCTTTTCAATGCCTGATTTTTAGCAATTCGACAAACATAGGAAATTAAGGAGACCGGATTTTCAGGCGGTATTTGATTCCATACCGCATATAAAGTATCATTGACACATTCTAAGGCATCCTGTTCATTATCAACGATGCGGTTTACAATCACTTTACACAGGGTTCCATATTTTTCATCCAAGGCTTTGATTGCTTCCTCCGAGCGCTCTTGGAATAGTTGTATAATCAGCTGATCTTCCACGTTTTCACCTCCTGGTAATATTATTACTAAGGCGGTGAAATATCGACATTTCACCCTCCTGATAATACAGTACGGATTTCTCAACAAATATTACATTGATGTTGGAAAATATTTTCTTGTTTCTATAATATTACCATAGAAAAAACTATGGTTAAACGGAACAAAGTGGGTTAGTCTGTTAAGGACAGAGAAAACAATATACTGAAAAGCCGATAAACAGGGCGTTTTCGGGGAAAGGAGATTGAGAAAAATTTAATGGAATTACGAGCGTGTTTGTGGTAAGATAACTGTATTGAACAATTCAATAAATCGAATTTATGGGGGGTATATTATGAATGAATTGTGTATGATTATTAAGGATATGGTAAAACCTAATTTTCTTAATATAAAAACATCTATACAAACCTATGACAGGTATGCTAAATGGTCAAACAGCAATATCAACAGGAGAATTTCCTATGTGGGTATCGGAAACAGGAAAGTATGTTGATGACGGAAAGTTCTTTGGCAGATACCGTAAGGGAAAAATAAAACTATAAATTTCCGTTTATCGGGGAAACATCAATCGAGAAATCATCAGGCGCAACATTCAGAAGTTATAAGGAGCGATTGAAAATGACAAGAGGACTGTTTTATCAAGC
>CAYYGS010000311.1:0-3290 GCA_964471335.1 uncultured Jutongia sp. | reverse complement strand
GTTGATGCGCAGGCCATATGTTTTTGGCTGGCGATAGCTTTCCAGAAAATCCTCTGCCTCTTCGTTGAGAAGATTTTCCATTCGCTTGATAAATTCATCAGGTAAATTCATGTTAGTCCTCATTTTTCGTTTTATCAGGAAACTACTATAATTATAGTGATATTTCCTTTTTTATATGCACAGGGGCGCATAAGGATTTTAGTTGCTGACGCAACATGTGCCCCGCGCGGCGGGCAGGGGGAGAAAACTTCCCTGCTCGATTAAGAGTATATCATAGTTTGAGGGGTTATGAAATCAAATTTTCTGCGAATGCTATGACTGTATTAATAGTGTGGTCCGCGGCTGTTACCGGTCACAGAGTGAACAGTAACCTATTCACAAGTTATTTCTTAACAGTTCCTAACACCATTGTTGTAATATGGAAAGAATAACGGTATAATGTATTTTGTCGGAAAAATAAGCAGTAAATTTACCAGGAGGGGATTTCATGCGTGTTGCACTGGGACAACTGGATATGATCTGGGAGGACAGGGAAAGGTCTTTTATTAAGGCAGAAGAGATGATAATGGAAGCGGCTGGACAACGCTGTGATGTTATCGTATTTCCGGAGATGTCTTTTACAGGATTTTCCATGAATCTGGGGAAAATTGGGGAGTGTATGGAGGATTCACTCACCATATCAACAATGAAAGATTTTGCCGCCAGATATCATATTGCGATTGCTTTTGGGTGGGCAGCTCTTGGAGAAGAGCCTGGTGCAAAAGGGACGAACCGTTTTACCCTGGTGGATCAGCATGGGGAGATGCTTGCAGATTATGCAAAACTGCATCCCTTTACCTATGGGCATGAGGCCGAATATTATGAAAAAGGGACAGAAATTGTTACTGTACCATTTTTGGGGCGGACGGTCGCTCTGTTTATCTGTTATGATTTGCGTTTTCCTGAGATTTTTCAGATTGCGGCGAGGAAAGCAGATGTTATTTTTGTCATTGCGAACTGGCCGGCCATTCGCAGTGTCCATTGGGAAACGCTTTTGCGGGCAAGGGCGATAGAGACACAGTCTTACGTAGTTGGTGTGAACTGTGTGGGAGAGCGGGATGGAATGGTATATTCCGGTGACAGCATGGCAGTAGATTCCATTGGAAATATTCTTGGGAAAATTACTGGTAAAGAGGGAATACTGATTTGCAATCTGGATGACCGGGCATGGAGCCTACGGAAGAAATTTGCTACGGCGAAAGACCGCAGGGAAGATTTGTATATAAAGTATTATATATGATATATTTAAATGTAATGTACACAATATAAAACGGTGTGTAGATGGAGGAGAGAAATGAGACAGTATGAATTGGCAATTCGCATAGCGCAGGTACATCATCTGGTAGATGAGCGGAAATATAAAAAAGCACTTGCAGCAATTCAGACTCTGGATATGCGTCAGGTGCGTTCAATAAGTGATTTGAAGGTATGCGCGGAGGTATATACGAAGACGGAGCAGTATGAGGCAGCAAAGGCAACGTATCTGCGCATTTATCGCCATTCCCGTACCAGAAGGGTACTATATCGTCTGATTTATTTGTCGATTCGTACAAATGCGCTTGATGATGCGGAAGCATATTATAAGGAATTTTTGCGGATGAATCCAAGCACAAGAGATGTGCTGATTCTGCGTTACCGGCTTGACAAGGCGGCTGGTGCACCGATTGGGCAGTTGATTGAGATTTTGCAGGAATTAAAGCAGGAGGAGTATATAGAAGAGTGGGCATACGAGCTGGCAAAGCTTTACCACCGCGCAGGGCGCAGGCAGGAATGCATGGAAGAATGCGAGGATATTCTGCTTTGGTTTGGCACTGGGGAAATTGTGGAGCGGGCTAAGATTTTGATTGACCATTTGCAGGATAAAGATCCGATTCCGTATTATGATGATAAAGACTTTACTGTGCCACGGGAAGAAGAACCAAATCCGGATGATACTGGCTCATTGCCTGACCTTAAGGAATTTGTTAAGGAGCGTAAGGCACAGAAGCAGGAAGAATCCCAGGATAGAGTATTTGCAGAGAGGGAACCTCTGGTTAAGGAACCGCAGAAGAGTGAGAATAAGCAAGAAGAGGCGGATGATGAATTTATAGATGATTATGAGGAAGACGACCTGCAGGATGGGCTGGATTTGTCACAGAAGGCAAAAGACAGTATACAGAGGCTGTCCGGTTTCCTGAAACATGGGAAGAAGGATGAGCAAAAATCTGCAAAGAAGGCTTCAAAAGAGCCGGAGGAAGGGATCGTAGAGCGGCTGGAGAAGAATTTAGAAAAGAATCTGGAAAAGAAACCGGAAATAAGTCTGGAGAGAAAACCGGAAAAGAAGCCGGAGATAAAACAGGAAAGGAAACCAGAGGTAAGGCAGGCAAGAGAGCCGGAGAGCACGTTAGGAAGCAAATCATTAGAATATGTCCCGCTTTCACAGTCAGGGACAGGAATTACCCAGGATCTTGCCAAAGAGATTTCTGCAATTTATGACATGGAGCAAAAAGGGCAGCTTCAGGAAAAGGCAGTTACGGTAATTAATGAGACGCAGACGAAAAACCTCGCTAATGAGGTGCGGACGTTAAATAACGCTAATGAGGCGCAAATGCCAGATAACGTTGATGAGGCGTGGGCACCAAATGACGCTAATGAAGTGCGGACACCAAATATTGCTAATGAAGCGCGGACGCCAAATATTGCTGCAAATGTAGTGGAACGTATGACTCAGGCAATCCAGAAAAGTGCTAGCAGAGGATATATTCCTATAGATATTGAGGAGATTCAGCGGAAAGAGCAGAAGGAAAATGCCGAGACAGAGGAAAAATATGCTGAGGTGCAGGAAGAAGTTGAGGCTGAACAGGAGGAAATTAACCAGGAAGAGCCTGAGCAGGAAGAAATTGAAATAGATGAGTTGACAAAAGCACTGAATGCGGAGCTGGAGCAGTATCATAAAGAGAGAGACAGACAGGAAACCATGGTAAAGGAAGAGGAAAATCTGGAAAAGCAGGAAGATATTTTAGAAGAAGAAATGGAGGAAGAACTGTTACAAGGCATTTCAGACGCTGTACTTGAAGAACTGAACGAGGATAGTGAGGAGGAAGGGTTCGCCGGGGAACTGCCGGAAGATTCTATGGAAAAAACGGAAGCAGAGGAAACTGCGGATATGACGGAACCGCAGAAGAGTGAGGCAGAAATTTTAAAAGAATTATTGGAGGTATCGGTTCAGCACAAGATTTCCGCGACCGGAAGCACCTGAACGATATGCAAAA
>CAYYGS010000310.1:0-3315 GCA_964471335.1 uncultured Jutongia sp. | reverse complement strand
AGGGTGTCAAAAGGGTGCTTTGCACCAACCGAACACAATATGTGGTATTGCAAGCGTGCTTGCAAACACACATATTTGTGTCGGTTTTGCCCCAAAGGGGCTTTTGACACCCTAATCGATATAGGCAAGTAAGGCAGATTATATTGATTGGGAGGACGGGAAATGGTGACGTTTGGAATTATGGGAGCCGGAAATATTGCACATGGATTTGCCGCAGCAATCCGACAGGTGGAGGATGCCCGGCTGGCTGCAGTGGCAAGCAAAAATCGGGAAAGAGCCGAAGAATGGGCGCGGAGCGAATCCCTCGAGGCATATTACGGCAGCTATGATGAGATGCTGGCGCGGAATGATATTGACACTGTTTACATTGCGACGACGGGAAATTACCATTACGAAAATATAAAACAGTGCTTATCTGCCGGCAAGCATGTGATTTGTGAAAAAGCGATGGTACCGACTCTGGCACAGGCAGAGGAACTTTTTGCGATGGCGCAGGAAAAGAGACTCTTTCTAATGGAAGGAATGTGGTCAAGATTTCTGCCAAAGACACAAAAGGTACGCGAGTGGATCGCCTCCGATAGGATCGGCAATGTAAAATATATGCAGGCAACGATTGGCTTCTGTCCACCGAAGGACCTGAATGGACGATTGTATAATCCGGCTCTGGGCGGCGGTGCGATGTACGACCTCGGAGTATATGTTATCGATTTACTTCCATATTTTGTCAACCAGAAAATCGTGGATATGCAGGCCTGGGTACAAAAAGCGCCGACCGGGGTAGACGAATCCGTGAATCTGAATCTTCAATTAGAGAACTGCGTAGCAAACGGACAAATTGTATTTGGTGCAGTCATGCCGGAGGATGCCTATATTTATGGGGAGAAGGGGTATATCCGTGTTCCGAAGCTCCATTGGGGAAGGGAGGCATTGCTATATGATGAATATCAGCATCTGACCGAACATTTTCACGAGCCGGAGGCAGAGGGATTTGTCTATGAAATTCGGGAAGCGGTGCGCTGCATTCAGGAGGGACAACTGGAGAGCCATGTAGCCGACTGGAAAATGACAAAAGAAAATTGCAGGATCTATGAAAGTATCCTGCAATCATAATCTGTCTCCAGCTTCTCTCTCAATCCTTCCGTACAATGATAACCTGCTTCGCCGTCATGTACGGATCAGAGAAATCTACCTGCTTCAGCCTTTCCTCACTGATCGTCATCGCAGCCACGCCCACATCTGCCATTTCTCTCTCCACAGATGCAATAATGGAATCAAAGGCCGTATGGTCTACCTGCAGCTTCATATCCAGCTGATCGCAGACTGCCTTCATAATATCTACATCAATTCCGATAATCTCTCCATCGTCTGTCTTGCTTTCATATGGTGGAAATTCTGCATTTGTCGCCATCATAAGCGTACCATTCTTATATGTTTCCTTGTCCTGCCCCTCATAGGCCGTCTTCTCCACGCCATCCTTCAGCCACTGATCCGTGATCCCATCAATGGTACCATCTTCCTTCAACTTTGCCAGCGTCTCATTAATTTTCTCCAGAAGCTCTGTATTTCCCTTCCTGATGGCAATACCATATTCCTCATCAGCATACGCTTCATCCAAGAGCCTGACATCACCAAACTCCTCTACAAATACATTCGCCGGTGCATCATCCAGCATCACGGCATCTACCTTTCCATCCCTCAAAGCAAGCACGGCATCGCGCCCCTTGTTAAAACGCTGCACATTTGCTCCCTCAATATCACTGGCATAAACATCCCCTGTAGTTTTCAGCTGTACACCGATCGTCTTCCCCTTCAAATCATCCAGAGACTGCACAGGATTCTTCTTCGCATTACTGCACCCCGCTGAAAATACCATAACAAATACCATTAAACATGCAAATAGTTTCTTCATAATTCTCCTCATTTCTACACACATTTTTTGCACAAGCAACTTATATGTAATTCGCTTTTATTAACTCACAATCTGATCGCGGCCATTCTCCTTGCCGGTATACAGCTTGCCGTCTGCTCTCGTGATGATTGTCTCATATGACTCCTCTTGGCCTCTTCCCTCGATACCAAACGTCATCGTCAACCGAATCTCCTGTCCATCAAAGACAAACGGATATTCCCGAATCACCTTTTGCAGCTCTTCCACCTTCTGATATGTCTCCTTTTCATCCAGGTTATAGATCAAAAGGAACTCTTCGCCGCCCCAACGGCTGGCAAAACCACAATTCTCCACGCTCTCCCGGAAACATCCCGCAACCGTCACCAATACATAATCACCGGCATCGTGGCCATATTGGTCATTAATTTTCTTGAACCAGTCAATATCACACATCACGATACAAAAAGTATCCCCTTTTTCCATTAATGCATTCAGGCGGTTATTACAGCTGCGTCGATTCAACAGTGACGTCAGAGGATCCATCTCAATCAGCATCTGCAGATCTCCCCTCATCTTGGAGGCATAAGCAGCAATCTCTCCGATTTCATCATTCCGCTTCAAAATCCGTTCTTCCAGATTCACTGTCAGATCACCCTCAGAAATATCCCTCAAGAAGTGATTGATTCCACCGACATCTAAAATCATCCTCTTTGAAAATCTCCTGCTGAGAAGCGCCGCGATCACCACGGAAATCACGGAAAATGCCAGAAACCATCCGACTATCGTAGCGATATTCCAATAGATCTGTGACTTTTTCTTGCCGGCAAACATCATGCCAACCACCTTATGATTCCTGTTTTCCAGCGGCATATAATAACCAATATATGGAACTCCGTTAATATCAAGGCTCTGCGAATAATAGTTTTTCCCTTCGTCTAATACGACTTCTGTAACGTCATCGTCCGCTTTCGTTCCCACGGCGGAAACACCATATTCGTCCTCTACTGTAGTCAGAATTCTGGTATCTCCCCAAAATATCGTAGTATCTATCTGGGATGACTCCTTAACTCGGTACAGCATCGTTGAATCCGTAATATTTAAATCTCCCTTTAACAACATCCCGCTCTCATAGGAATAATCACCGCGTATTGTTAAGTTCAAACAGTCAAGCATGATACTTGCCGTAGAT
Source organism: uncultured Jutongia sp. (assembly GCA_964471335.1). Lineage (GTDB taxonomy): Bacteria > Bacillota > Clostridia > Lachnospirales > Lachnospiraceae > Jutongia. The sequence continues at coordinate 238 of CAYYGS010000310.1, read as the reverse complement.
GCCAATTCATCATGAATGCTTTGGGTATAATTACGATAAAGCAATACAACGCCAAAAAAGATAATGAATACCCCAAGCATTGTAATCGGAAGCACCACAATGGAGAACAATTTTCCTGAGATGCTTCTTTTTCTTATAGCCAACGCTCCACCTTCCTTCTCTTCTGCTAACGTATCTAAACCACAAATATCTCAAATCTATAAATGTTATTTTGAACGTAACTTCTGGAGTGGTTGCA
>CAYYGS010000309.1:0-3317 GCA_964471335.1 uncultured Jutongia sp. | reverse complement strand
CAACGCTCGAAAAGGGAGCGGACTTTGCCGAGTGCATAGAAAATATCGACATAGGACAAGCGATATCAATCAGGTGCAGTCGGGTACGAATATGGCCCTGCGTCTTTTCCTGCGTTCGCCGTTTATCGTGATAGGAGCGGCAATCATGGCCTTTACCATCAATGTGCGGGAGGCGGTCATCTTTGTTGTAATCATTCCTCTGCTGGCATGCGTTGTGTTTGGGATCATGCTGCTGACGATGCCAATGTATGAGAAGGTGCAAGGGTATCTGGACAGGCTGCTGGGGGTGACGAGGCAGAATTTGAGTGGTGTGCGTGTGATACGTGCTTTTAATAAGGAGGAGGCGCAGAGGGTAGCCTTTGGAGAGGAGAATGATGCCCTTACAAAAATGCAGCTTTATGTAGGAAAGATCTCTGGACTGATGAATCCGGTGACTTATATCATGATTAATGTCGCGCTTGTAGTGCTGATCTGGCAGGGGGCATTCCGGATTGATTCGGGAGCGTTGAAGCAGGGAGAGATGGTAGCATTAATCAATTATATGTCGCAGATCCTTGTAGAACTGGTAAAACTTGCCAATACGATTATCCTGACGACCAAATGTGTCGCGTGCGGCAACCGGATCCAGGATCTTCTGGAGATGGAGAGCAGTATTGTGAATCCGGAGATAGCGTTGGAGGCAGATGTTTTGCAGGAGACGGAGGGAGATGTCCTGCAGGAGATAGAGACGGAACCGATGGAAGGCTCCTTGCGGGAAACAGAGATGGAACCGGGGGAAGACACCTTACGAGAGACAGAGACGGAGTCGGCGATGCCGCAAGAGCCTGCCAGAGTGGAATTTCGCGATGTGCGTTTTGTCTACCGGGGAGCTGGCGATGCCTCGCTGGAACACATATCCTTCGTGGCAGAGCCGGGACAGACGATTGGTATTATCGGCGGTACAGGCTCCGGAAAATCCTCACTCGTGCATCTGATTCCCCGATTTTACGATGTGACGGAGGGAGAGGTGCTGATCGATGGGGAGGATGTGCGCCGCTGGGATCTGTCTGCGCTGCGAAACCGCGTAGGCATTGTAATGCAGAAGGCGGTGCTCTTTCAGGGGACGATCCGGGAAAATATCCTGTGGGGTAATCCGGAGGCGACAGATGAACAGGTGAATGAGGCTCTGCGGTTAGCGCAGGCGGCAGAGATTGTGAGTCAGAAAAAGGAAGGGCTTGATTATGAGATTGAACAGGGCGGCAGGAATTTATCCGGCGGACAGCGTCAGCGTTTGACGATTGCAAGGGCGCTGGTGAGAAGGCCCTCGGTGTTGATTCTTGACGACAGTGCCTCGGCGCTTGACTTTGCGACAGACGCCAGGCTGCGGAAGGAACTGGAGGGACTCAGGAAGCAGTCAACGATATTTATCGTATCTCAAAGAACTTCGTCGATTCAGCATGCAGACCGCATTCTGGTCATGGATGATGGAGAAATCGTGGGAATGGGAACCCATGAGGAGCTTCTGCAGAGCTGTGAGGTGTATCAGGAGATTTATGAATCACAGTTTAAGGAGGGAAATTATGGCGGTTAAAAAAGAATTTAACAGAGAAGATCAGATGCGGACTCTCAAGAAGGTGTTGCATTATATCAGGCGGTATCGGATACCGGTTGTCCTGTCTCTTTTGTTTGCGGCAGTCGCGGTCGTTACGACGCTGTATCTTCCGATCCTGACAGGAAATGCTGTGGATTTGATGCTTGATCGGGGGCAGGTGGATTTTGCGGGAATTGCTGCGATCGCGAGACGGATGTTGATTGTATTATCCATTACCGGAGTGGCCCAGTGGATTATGAATATCTGTAATAACCATATCACATACCATGTGGTACAGGATATCAGGCGGGATGCAATGGAACGTCTGCAGATTCTGCCGTTAAAATATCTGGACGGCCATGCATCCGGTGATATTGTGAGCCGGATGATCGCGGATGTGGACCAGTTTGCAGATGGTCTTTTGATGGGATTTACACAGGCATTTACGGGGATTTTGACGATTGTGGGAACGCTCTGCTTTATGCTGGGGATCAATGTGTGGATTACCCTTGTGGTTGTGATTGTCACGCCGCTTTCTTTTCTGGTGGCAGGATTTATCGCAAAAAAGTCTTACAGTATGTTTCAGCTGCAGTCTCAGGCTAGAGGACGCCAGACCGCTTTTATTGAAGAGATGGTGGGTAATCAGCGTGTTGTACAGGCTTATGGCCATGAGGGAGAGGCGCTGCAGGAGTTTGATGAGATCAATGAGAAGCTGGAAGAGTATTCTATGCGTGCGACCTTCTTTTCCTCAACAACGAATCCGGCGACGCGTTTTGTCAACAATCTTGTCTATGCCGGCGTGGGGATTGTAGGTGCGATTTTTGTGATCAGGAATTACCGTGGTTTTACGGTGGGGCGTCTCACCAGCTTTTTGAGCTATGCAAATCAGTACACAAAGCCTTTTAATGAGATATCCGGTGTGATTACGGAGCTGCAGAATGCCATAGCCTGTGCCGCCCGTGTTTTTGAGCTGATGGAGGCCGAGCCGCAGATCCCTGATAAGGAGGATGCAGTCGAACTGACGGGTGCAAAGGGAAGAGTAGAACTCAAGGATGTCAGCTTTTCCTATCTGCCGGAGCAGAAATTAATTCAGGATTTTAATCTGTCTGTCAAGCCGGGACAGAGGGTGGCCATCGTGGGGCCGACCGGCTGTGGGAAGACGACGGTGATTAATCTGTTAATGCGTTTTTACGATGTAAATGATGGGATGATTGCGATTGATGGGACGGATATTCGTGATATGACGAGGGCGAGCCTGCGCAGTAATATCGGGATGGTGCTGCAGGAGACATGGTTAAAAAACGGTACGATCCGTGAAAATATTGTGATGGGACGGCCGGATGCTACAGAGGAGGAGATTGTGGCTGCTGCAAAGGCGTCTCATGCCCACAGCTTTATCAAGCGTCTTCCGCATGGGTATGACACGGTGGTGCGTGAGGACGGAGACAACTTGTCTCAGGGACAGAAGCAGCTTTTGTGCATTACGAGGATTATGCTCTGCCAGCCGCCTATGCTGATTCTGGATGAGGCTACTTCCTCCATCGATACAAGAACAGAGATGAGGATTCAGAGAGCCTTTGCGAAGCTGATGGAAGGAAGAACCAGCTTTATCGTGGCGCATCGGCTCTCCACGATTAAGAATGCAGATATTATCCTCGTGATGAAGGATGGAAATATCATTGAACAGGGAAGGACGTCGGTGATATCGTCGGCATTAAGGGCTATGTCCGCCGCACACCGCGCGGGG
>CAYYGS010000308.1:0-3332 GCA_964471335.1 uncultured Jutongia sp. | reverse complement strand
ATCTCCAGATAACGTGGTCCCTTCTTCAAAGTACCATACATAGTACCTACCTGAGAACGAAGCCCTTTGCCTAAATCCTCCAGTCCGGCGCCGACAGCCAGACCATCCTCAGAAAATGCAGACTGTGAACGGCCGTATACGATCTGTAAAAACAGCTCTCTCATCGCTGTATTGATCGCATCACAGACAAGGTCTGTATTCAGAGCTTCCATCACAGTACGTCCCGGCAGGATCTCAGCAGCCATTGCTGCAGAATGTGTCATACCAGAGCATCCAATCGTCTCCACGAGAGCCTCCTGGATGATACCCTCCTTTACATTTAATGACAGCTTACATGCTCCCTGTTGCGGTGCACACCAGCCCACACCATGTGTAAAGCCGGAAATATCCTTTACTTCCTTTGCCTTAACCCATTTTGCTTCTTCCGGAATCGGTGCACAGCCGTGGTTTACACCCTGGGCAACTGGGCACATGTTTTCTACTTCCTGTGAATAAATCATGTTCATACTCCTTTCAATGTGCTTTTAATCTTAGATAAATGAGAAGCTCCATGACATAGCGAATGAATCAGACCGTCAGGTGTGCTTCCCGATTACCTATTATCTGCGCAATATCCGCAGTCCTGATCTTATTTTCTCATAATTTTCCATTTCCGTCTATACCTTTTGTCAAAAAAAGTCAAAAAACTACGCCGGGAGCTTATGCCACCGGCGCAGTCATTAATCAAACTTTATTCTTTTCAACCTTAATCGGCCATTTCATAAATATCGATGCCTGTCACAATTGGTGCATTCGCAAATGTCAGGGCAATCCAAGGCTTTTCTGATGTCAGTTCCAAATCTCCTGCCAGTGTTACCGCCTTGCCATGGAATGTGTCATATGGCATGCTGATCGCATCTGCAGGATAAGAAGCACTCTCAGATGCTCCAGCGCTAAGGCCGCCAACATTGTCGCTATTATCTGTTCCATCCAGGAATGTAAATGCAATCGCCGGCTCTGTATATTTGCTGAGATCAAGCTTCAGGAATACCTGATAACCCCAATCATTAAACGTGATTTCTGTCTGATCACCATCGATCGTGGCAGTTGTATTTGACTCCGGCACAAACTGCTCCATTGGATTTCCGTTATCAACAGCCGTGGAGCCGCCGCCCTCCTCAAACTTATCGTCACCGATCTTGTTTGATCCATCATTCTTATACCATTTACCAGTCCAGCTCCAGACAGGAGTCTTTCCAGACACATCGACAGCCTCGACAGACGCCTCATGATATCCCGTCTCCTTCGTCATGCTGGTATCGCCATTTGACTGTGTAATCGTATTATAAAATACTGCAATGTCATGATACCTCATCTTACCCGCTGTACGGTTAAAATACTGGCTCGTCTCCCATAAAACCGGAACGGCATTATACTTTCTCGCCTCCGTAAAGGTATCATTAAACCACTGTGATACACTACCACGCGCTAACGTTGGCTGACATACGCCGCACTCGCCGATGATAATCGCATAGCCCTCATCCTTAAAACGCTGCAGCTCAGCAAATGTTTTTGTCGTGGCTCTACGGTCTCTTTCCAGATAGAATCCACCACCTTGATCTAAGCAGAATCCATTTGGAGAGTAATAATGAACAGATACAAAAAGCTTCTTTGTTCCATTCTCATCGGTATCCTTTGGCATCTGATAACGACTGTCTGCTGTATGACTGATATCCGTATTATAACCCGGAATCAGCAGGAAACGATATTCATTATTTCCGCCGGATGCACGGACAATATCAACAAATTTCTGGTTGATCTGATTCGTTAACGCGTAACACTCATCCTTACTCAGGTTACCTCTAACCGGATACTCATTCGGATCTGTTGAAGATACATATCCGTTTGAATAGATTGCATCATTCAGACGGTCACCCAGTTCCTCATTAGCTCCCTCAAAAATCAGATGATCTGAGTAATCCTTAAAGCGTTCACAAATTTGTGTCCAGAATGACTCATAACGCTTCCATGCTGCTGCACGCTTTTCTTCATCTGCAACCACATTGCCATTGTCGTCTGTCATCTGACGTGCATACGTAGTTCCATTCTCTGTATAGGTTGCTCCTGACGGATCCTTCTTGCAGGCACCAAACTGTCCCCACCACTGGCTGTCCCAATGGTCGTTAATAATAACATACATACCGTTATTTAACGCATAGTTGACAATCTCCTCCACACGGCCCAGATACTTATCCGGAATCGTATATTCCGGATCGCTGTCATCAATCATATTAGACCATGCCACCGGAACACGGAGAGTGTTAATGCCATATGATTTCACGGCATCGATATACTCCTGTGTCGTAATCGGCATACCCCATGCCTGCTCAAATGCCGCTGCTTCTGTTGCCTTTGCTCTTTCACTCAAGGAAAGCGTAGCCTCCATCGTATTACCCAGGTTGATGCCAGGTCCCATCTCTTTCTGGACGATCTCTGTCGCAGACAAATCCTTGCGAACAGAACCATTGTCTCTGACAACCATTGTCTCTGATGTACCGCCTACGATAGATACTGTTCTCTCCTCTCCCACATTGGAAGCATCTTCTACAGACTGCGTCGGAATACGAAGAGAGATATCTTCTGCCGCCAATACTCCTTCAATCAATCCCGGAATTGTTGCCGGTGTTGATGACACCTCCGGAGTCTCTGTCGGTTCCGGCGATTCTGCCGGGTTAGAGGAATCTGCCGGATTTGGTACTTCTGACCCAACCGGTGCACTCGGCTGCTGTGGAGCCGTCGTTGCTGCGCCTGTCGTTGGACTGCTTACGGCTGCTGTCGTTGCTGCGGTTGCCGTTGGTGTCGTCTCACCATCTGCCCCCGTTACCTTGACCTTACACTTCAATGTCTTGCTCTGTACCTTTTTAGAACCTTTAGATACATATTTTACCTTGCAGGAAACCGTCGTCGTTCCCTTCTTCTTTGCAGTTACCTTACCATTTTTTGTCACCGTAGCGACCTTCTTGTTCTTAGAAGACCATTTCTGAGATTTAATTTTCTTAATATTCTTCTTCACAATCTTCAGTTTTACGCTCTTCTTCACCTTCAGGGAAACAGATGCCTTATTCAGCTTAACGCTCCCCTTCTTTGATGCCGCTTGGGCACTCATCTCAGATAAATTAGCACTTGTCAGAATCATTGCAAGACTCGTAACAACTGCCACTATCCTTTTGGTGTGTACTTTACTCATAGCAACAATATTCCTCCTTTTAATATTATTACAGACACTTAAATCCCCATTTAATGCCTGTCCGGGCACATGTTAATACAACTTGGAAGCCTGCCCTGTACCACAG
>CAYYGS010000307.1:0-3334 GCA_964471335.1 uncultured Jutongia sp. | reverse complement strand
CCCCGCTTACTGCACGGTGCTTACTGTCCTTTGTTGCCAGAAAATATACAGATATAGTGTAAAAGATTGTCTCTGAACAGCACATCAACAGCGATGACAGATACCCTTCCCTTGAATCCGTTCCGAATTCCTTGTAAATATCCGTCAAGAGCCCTGTCGCCGCAGAAGAAGAAATCATTTTAATCAGTGTCAGGGGAACCACCCTCGCCGGGAACTGCATCCTGTCTGCCAGAGGTGCCAATACATCAGACAAAGCAGTCAGAAACCCCGATTCCCGCAGCAGGCCAATGGCAATCATCAGCCCAACCAGTGTCGGCAGAATGTTAACCACTACCTTCATGCCGTCTGCTGCCCCCTTCACAAAGGCATCGAAAATATCTGTCTGTGTAATTAAACCATATCCGATAATATAGAAAAGAATTAACGGAATAATCATATTGGATAAAAAAGTCAAAATACTCATCAGTTCCCTCCTGCCCAAATTCCTTTCTATGCCTATATTAGATTATGAAGAAAAAGGACATTTCAGAACCTTTACCGCTCCCCTCTTATCTCCTCCACGAACCTTGATACCTCGACCTCCTTATTAAATCTCTCCTTCAGATAATAAATATGAAGATGTGACTTTGCCCTGGTCATCGCCACATAAAACATTCTGCGTTCCTCCTCCATATCCGCATTCAGCACAGACTTGCTGTGCGGCGTTACCCCTTCATTGGCATCCGGAATAAAAACGCACTCAAATTCCAACCCTTTAGCCCCATGCATTGTCATCAGCATAACAGAATCTTCCTGCTGCCCGCCCCTCTGCATGAGTGAGCTTTTCCTCGCCTGCTCCTGCAGTTCCTCCTTGTATTTCTGCATGTAATCAAACCACTCTTCAAAAGTTTCCTGCGTCCTCGCCTCCTCCAGAAGCTCGTCAAGTATTTCATACATGTCATCCGCACGCATACCACGGTAATCAGCATATTCCCTGATATATTCATCATAGCCTATGCCCCGCCGGATAAAATTCACTGCCGCATAGGGCCTCATTTTCGCCAGCATGGACAAATCGTACTGTAACTGCTCTATCCTGTCTAACATCCAGTCCTTGTCTTCATAAAAAGACTTTAGCTCCTCCCAGTCCACATAAGGCTCCATAAAAGCATTTCGGTGTACATACCGCTTCGGACGGTTGATGATGCGCAGCACTTGCCCTCTCTCCCTGTTCCCTCTGGCAATACGGACATAGGTGAGCACATCCTGCACAATCCAGTGCTCATACAGGTTTGGCAGACGTTCCTTCATGGTAAACGGAATATTAAACTCCATCAGCTTGCTGCTCAGGGAACGCGCCTGCGTATTTGTCCGGAAAAGCACTGCCATCTCCCGATACGGAATACCCTGATTGCGATAGGCAAGAAGCTTTTCCCGGATCACCTCATTTTCTTCGGCAGGCTGGGCAAATTCCCTCACCTCTACCACATCATTTGCCGAACTCTTCCTCCCCGCATGGATTTCCTTTGGCAGACGGTTTTTATTCCTGCCAATCACACGCCCTGCTGCCTTCACAATTTCCGGCGCACAGCGGTAATTCACTCCCAGAAGGCACTGCTTTGCTTCCGGATAATCCTTCAGAAACTGCTTCATGATATCCGGCTTCGCGCCGCGGAAACCATAAATTGACTGGTCATCATCCCCCACGATGAAAATATTGTTGGCGGGCTGTCCAAGCAGCCTTGTCACATCATACTGCACCCTGGAAATATCCTGAAACTCATCAATCAATATGTACCTGAACTGCTGCTGCCACATTTTCCTGATATCCGGCCGCTTTTCCAAAAGCTCATAGCAGTACACCAGCATATCATCAAAATCAATCAGCCGCCTCTTCTCCAAAGCCCGCTGGTATTTCTGGTAAATCTCGCGGAAAATCTCATCTGAACAGAGAGGTGAATAATAGTTGGCAATCTCCATCCGCTCACCCTTAACCCGGCTGATTTCTGACTGCAGGTCACCTAAAAATTCATGTTCATCCTGAATCTCCAGATCAGTCTCATGCAAAATATTTTTTAACAAATCATAACGTACTTCATCGCGGATAATATTTTCTGCTGTGTAGTGATATGCATACTTTAATATCATAAAGAAAATGGCATGAAATGTACCAAAATGAACCCCACCGCTGTGGGAAGAACAAAGGCTAAGATAGCGTTCCCTCATCTGTGCCGCCGCTGCCTTTGTAAAAGTAATTACCAGAATACTTGCGGGTGCCACATCCTTTTCCTCAATCAGATAGCGGATGCGTTCTGTAATCACCCTCGTCTTTCCGCTTCCCGGCCCTGCCAGGACAAGCATCGGCCCCTCAAAGTGAGAGACCGCCTGCTTCTGCGCATCATTTAGACCCTGCATTATACCTCGCCCTCTAACATCTCAATTCCCTTGCGAATCCGGGCTAAAGACTCCTCCTTGCCAAGAATCTCCATAATCTCATATGCACCTCCCGGTGTCATCTGCTTACCGGAGACCGCAGTACGCAATGGCCAGAGCACCCTTCCGTTTTTCAGCTCTTTTTTGGCAATATACTCCTTGCAGAGCGCCTCAAGCCCTGCAATCGAATAGTCCTCCTGTTTTTCCAGCAAAGGAAGCATTTCCTTTAATACCTCAAGAGAATTTTCACTGTTGGTTTTCATTTTCTTATGCGTATACATCGCTGTATCGTACTCCGGCAGTTCATCAAAGAAATCAATCTTCTCCTTAATATCCGGAAATACCTCAATACGTGTCTTCACCAGCTCAGCAATTTTGTGCAAGTCGTAATCCTTCTTCACCACCTCGCGAATCACCGGAAGGGCAAATTCAAGATACCGCTCCATGTCCATTGCCTTAATATATTCACCATTCATCCATTTTGCCTTTGTAATGTCAAATACTGCCGGCGATTTGCTGATATTGTGGTAATCAAATACTTCCTCCAGCTCTTTTAGCGAAAAAATTTCCCTGTCATCACTTGGGCTCCATCCAAGCAACGCAACAAAATTGATAATCGCTTCCGGCAAAAAGCCCTGTCCCAGCAAATCCTCTACCGATGCATGACCGCTGCGCTTTGCAAGCTTCTTGTGGTTCTCATCGGTAATAATCGGACAATGGACATACTCCGGCACCTCCCATCCAAACGCCTCGTAAAGACGGTTGTATTTTGGTGCAGAAGAAAGATACTCATTCCCCCTGACTACATGGCTTATTTCCATCATATGGTCATCCACTACATTGGCAAAATTATATGTTGGGAATCCATCCGCTTTAATCAGAATCATGTCGTCCAGCTCTTCGTTTTCCACAGAAATATCTC
>CAYYGS010000306.1:0-3342 GCA_964471335.1 uncultured Jutongia sp. | reverse complement strand
ATCGTAATAACGCCATCGTTGGATACCTCTTCCATCGCATCGGATACTATCTCACCAATCGCATCATCACCAGCAGAGATCGCTGCTACTCTTGCAATCTGATCCTTGCCTGTCACCTTAGAGCTCATCCTGGCAATTGCATCCACTGCCGTATCACATGCCTTCTTCATTCCCTTACGGAGAATAATAGGATTGGCGCCTGCCGCCAGATTCTTCATCCCCTCATTTACCATAGCCTGTGCCAATACGGTTGCTGTCGTCGTTCCATCACCGGCTACATCATTTGTCTTTGTTGCCACTTCCTTGACAAGCTGTGCACCCATATTCTCAAAGCCGTCCTCCAGCTCAATATCCTTAGCAATCGTTACACCATCATTTGTAATCAGCGGAGCTCCAAAGGACTTATCCAAAACAACATTTCTTCCCTTCGGTCCCAATGTCACTTTTACAGTGTCTGCCAATTTATTGACACCTGTCTCCAATACTGCTCTGGCATCTGCTCCAAATTTAATTTCCTTAGCCATATTCTGATATCCTCCATTCTATATCAAATCAATAATTTTCTTCCCTTTTTAAGCCTGCACCTTGGCCACAATATCGTTCTGACGTACAATAATGTATTCTTCATCCTCAAGCTTAACATTTGTACCTGCATACTTAGAATAAATTACCTTATCCCCAACTTCAACTTCCATAACAACTTCCTTGCCGTCTACAACACCACCCGGCCCTACTGCAATGATCTCTGCCTGCTGTGGCTTCTCCTGTGCATTTCCCGGAAGAACAATACCCGATTTTGTAGTCTCCTCTGCCTCTAACTGCTTTAATACGACTCTGTCACCTAATGGAACTAATTTCATAAAAAAGACCTCCTTATTCGTTTTCATCTATTAGCACTCACTTTGTCTGAGTGCTAACCATAGAGATAATATATTTCATTTCCCTATATTTGGCAAGTTTTTTGTCGGAGTCATTCTTTAAAATTCTTTGTTATTTCTGTAATATACTGATTTTATCTCCTTTTTTCTCTTTTTATCTCTTATTTTCTGTCTTAATTCTTTTCCCGCTTCCCTTCCTGCCCCCGTTTCCCTTATAATAGGAATATGTTTCCAATATAAAATTTGCAGAAATGAGGTTTCCTATGAAAGAACAGCTTTACACGATCCCCGTCAACGATGCCTTTGCCACAGAATGCGAGTGCCCTGTGTGCAATATGTACGCCTCGCTGGAAAGAGACGCCATAGAATTTACTATGGGACCCAGTTATATGGAAGATGATGTCCGCATGGAGACAAACCGCACCGGCTTTTGTACCCATCATGTCAAGATGCTTTACAAGCATCAGAACAGGCTTGGGCTTGCCTTAATGCTCCACACGCATATGCAGCAGACCAACAGGGATTTAAAGGGTCTTCTCGCCGGTCAGACGCCAGCCAAAAAGGGTCTCTTTTCCAAAAAGACGGAAACAGCTTCCCCAGTCACAGAATATATTCAGGCACTGAATCATTCGTGTTACATCTGCAACCGCATCGACCAGGTCTTTGGGCGCTATATCGCTACAATCTTCCACTGCTATGAACACGACAGCAGCTTCCGCGATAAATTTGCATCATCCAGAGGCTTTTGCACCAAACATTTTGGTGTACTCTATGACGCCGCCCCCTCTCATCTGTCTGCCAAACGTCTTGATGATTTTATCCAGACGCTGAATCATGTTTATTTGGAGAATATGCAGCGCGTGACCGACGATCTGGAATGGTTCACCGACAAATTTGATTACCGCAACGAGGACAAGCCCTGGAAAAACTCTAAAGATGCGCTTCCTCGAAGCATGACAAAAACAAACAGTACCTTTGTGGAATAAAAAAGGGCGAGGAGACTGTTGCACAAAGCACAGCCTCCTCGCTCTTTCTGTATGTAACTGCCTGTAGCAGCACATCCATAAGATTTCGTTCCTTTATTCCTCTTTCAGTCTTTCAATAATTCCTTGATCTCACGGGCCTTATTCTTAATCCTCTCGTTAGCATTCTTGGCAATCAACACGCGGGAAATATATCTGCTGGCTTCTTCTGTCCTATTGGTTCTCCTCGCAAGATCTGCCAAAAGATATGTCACCGTATTCTCATCCATGCCGCACATCGGAAAATCCTCTTCCGAATATGCCACTTCAAAACCGGTATAAGCATCATTCAAGAGCTCTGTCTCCTGCTGCTTCAGTTCTTCCAATACCTTATCCCTGTCAGGCGTATCCTCCGGCAGTGACTCTGCCTTACCTCTGTAAAGCCATGCCATTTTCAAACAGGTATATGCTCTCTCGCTGTTTTTTGCCTTCTTAACTACTGTCCCCGCCAGCGCCAGACTATGTCTGTCAATTGCCTCGTCATACGTATAGCTGTTACCAGCTGCAGGCAGGCCCTTGAAATTGACAGAGATATTCTCCTTGATCAACTTTACCTGATACGGCATCATAAACTTAAAAAAACGGCTGAGTGCAGCATATCCGCAGTCCGGACAAGCGATTGCATCGTATTTTAAACAATCCACATGCTGATACTTCGGCCGAAGATCAGTATCCGCAGATAATAATTTCACCTTACCTGTGCGAATTGTCCTTGCATGAAATTCCTGACCACATACAGGACAGGAGAATTTCTTATCAAAGAGAAAATCCTCTTCTGATATCACCTTCTGTTGCTGTTTCCCGGTATTTCCCTCTTCCTTCTCCGCCTCCTGCTCAAAAACTTCCATTTTCTCAAGCTTTCCTAATCCGTACTTTTCCAAACCAGAAAATAAGCCCATATTACATCCCTAACCTTTCTTTCACATCATTATCTGTATTATAATATACTGCAAGTACGCTCTCTTGTCCAGTCCTTCCTTCCGTATCTTTCACAAAATTATTTTCGATCCGGACGATAAGAGCTCTTTAGGGACACAATACGGTTGAAAACCGGATGTCCACTTTCCGAATCCTTGGAATCCACACAAAAATATCCCTGACGTACAAACTGGAAACTGTCACCGCTCACTGCATCTGCCAGCGCCGGTTCCACAAAGCAGTCTTCCCGCACCGTCAGCGAAGTCGGATTCAGGTTCAGGCTGCCGTCCTCATTGTAAACTCCCTTTTCCTCATCAATAATATTTTCGTAAAGCCTGACCGTGGCTTTTCTTGCCGTCTCGGCGCAGACCCAGTGAATCGTCCCCTTCACCTTGCGGCCGTTAAAACCAGAACCGCTCTTTGTCTCCGGGTCATATGTCGCATGCACTTCTGTCACATTTCCCTGTTCATCTGTTATATAATCCGTACATTTGACGAAATAGGCATTCATCAGACGCACCTCA
>CAYYGS010000305.1:0-3343 GCA_964471335.1 uncultured Jutongia sp. | reverse complement strand
TTTCATCATCACATATCGCAATCCGTTTCAGTTTCGCCACCTCTTTCCTTCTTCTGCCCTTAAATATTCATCCTGCATCAGGGTGTCATACTTCCCTCAAGTCCCCTTACAGAAATCCATTGTCTTTTGCATGACATCTTTTAATATTTCAAGATTTTTCAGTGTGTCATTACATTCGAGGGAATGATTGCAGTCGTCATATACGGTTAACGGGATACTTTTTTCATTTGAAAGTCGGATAATTTCATCCGTATTGCTCCATGGATCTGCTGTCCCGATAAACCCGATCCCTATCGCATGATCCGGTGCAAAAAGATAAGTTTGTGCTAAAGGCGTATACAGGATATGCCTTACATGTTTTAATCCATATTTCTCTGCATATGATGTCGCAATGATCGTACCAATACTTTTTGAAACAAAAAGCGCATCATCATAATCAGCCCAGACAATATCGGCAAGTTGGGATTCCGTCTGCAAAAAGAGTGTTTCATAAGCCTCTTTCATTTTTTCTTTATTGCCGCGAATATTTCCGGCACTATATGTGTAGTTCACATTTCTGGAATCCTCATACCCAAGTTTGCGCGCTATACTCCTGCTATAATACAGAAGGGGTTTGTCGCAATGGTATCCTATGCCTGGAAAGTAAACTGCTATCTTCGTCATATTATTTCCTTTCAGCTCTTAATTTATTTTCGTAAAATTATACCATAAACTTATTGCTATATCCATTTTCCTTTTATATAATTTTAAATATGCGATTAAAAATCGTAACAGTTCAGACAGGTCACTGAACTGTTACTGAAAATCCACCGTTAGCTATTATGGAAAAAACGACTACATCAGTGTTTTGCAAAGTAAACCTCCCAGAAAAAGTGATACAGGAGCCAAAAGAATGAATATTTTAATACACGATTTAAACAATGAACAATTTCAATCACTATTTCCTGGATCAAATAATGATGTCTATATTATTTCAGATACCGGGACAATACGACATTGTATCGGCTGTTTTGGCTGCTGGATAAAAACTCCCGGTAAATGTGTATTGAAAGATGGATATGACAACATGGGAGAATTACTTTCAAAGTGCGAGAAATTGACCCTTATCAGCCAATGTTGTTATGGCTGTTACAGTCCCTTTGTGAAAAATGTTTTAGACCGAAGTATTCCCTGGCTGCTTCCATTCTTCAAAATAAAAAACAACGAAACTCATCATAAAAAACGCTATCAAAACACTTTGCAGCTTGCAGTACATTTTTATGGTGAAAATATTACCACAGAAGAAAGAAAAACGGCCAAAAAACTGGTTAAAGCAAATTGCACTAATTTCTACGTTAAGGACTATGAAATTTCATTTTCACATTCATTAGATGAATTATGCAGAAAGGTAACTCTCACATGAAAATTTGCATTATAAACGGAAGTCCAAAAGCAGGTAAAAGTACATCTGAATTGCTTATTGGATATTTAATGTCATTTATCAAAGGGAATGAAATAGTAAAATGCAATGTGTGTGAAACGGATTACTCCAAAACACTGTTTTCACAGATACAGAGCAGCGAGGTTCTTATATTTGTATTTCCTCTATATATTGACAGTATCAATTCACACTTGCTGCGCTTTCTTATTGAACTTCAGGAAAGAGGATTTGAAAATAAGAATATTAACGTATACTGCATTATTAACAATGGATTTTATGAAGGTTGGCAAAATCATGTAGCTGCCGATATTATGAAAAACTGGTGTGAAGCTACTGGTCTGACCTATGGTCAGACACTTGGTGTCGGGGCAGGAGAAATGCTTCCATTTCTCAAAGATATACCATTAGAACATGGGCCTAATAAAAACATTGGTATTGCCCTTCAAAAGTTAAGCAGCAATATACTGTCTTTAAACAAAGGAAAAGACTTGTTTATCTCACCGAATTGGCCGCGATTTCTTTGGAAAATACAGGCGTCTTTGGATTTTTGGTATCCACGCGCAAAAAAGAACGGATTAAAAAGAAAAGACTTAAAATAACTACCCGTTTGGAGGTAATCATGGAACTAAAAAAACTGGACTATTCACTGACTGTCTGTAAGGTTACATCAGAACTTGATATTGATTTGAATAAAGAGTTTTACTTCATTGGAAAAACAGATGAAGAATATTCTTTAGTCTGTATTACTGAGGACACGCCTATAAACACAATTGAGCGGGATGACGGATGGAAAGGCTTTAGAATACAGGGGGTATTAGATTTTTCAATGATCGGAATTTTATCTAAACTATCCAGTATTCTTGCTGATAATAAAATCGGCATTTTTGCAGTATCCACTTTCAATACTGACTATATACTTGTGAAATCGGAAAACTTTGACAAAGCCTTGAAGGTTTTAGCTTCAGCAGGATATGATATTGTTTGATATCCGTCTTTTGTCTGTTTCCATACATACTGCAACAGAAAGAAACATATAATGTCAGGCAGCATTTGCCAGGCTATGAAACATGGCTTTATGCTCGTACAGGCAGCGACGCCAAGTCAACTACGCTAACAAAGTCAGCTACGCTAACAAAGTCAGCTACGCTAACAAAGTCAGCTACGCTGACTTGGCTCATTTCTCGCGGAAATAAATACACGTATTATTTCATCATCTTTCGGATAACAAATTATCCAGGATATCTCCAATATCTCCGTTGGTGCAAATTGATTTCTTTGTGATTTCATCAGGTGCATACGCCTCACCATAATTGACACAGGCATACACCGCTTTCGGATTTTTTGCTGTCATCTGCCAGAACGGATATTTGATGATGCCGGGAGTATTATATCCGACACCAAGTTCTAAAAAGAGCAGCCGCATATTTTTCCTTGCGCTCAAAAACTCCTCATACCGTCCTGCCGCCTTGTGCCAGCCATCATCCTCAACAAAGGTTTCATCTGCCCGAAGATTCATGCTCATAGGTTTCCCGCATCTCGGACAATAAGGAATAAGTTCAGAAGGAATTACCATTTCAGGTATTACGCCTTCAGGCAGGAATAATTCACCTTTCTCACCAATCACATATCCCTGAGCCTCAATCATCTTGCAGATGATATCTTCGTTATCATAAGTCTCCTGATGACATGGATCACTACATTGGAACAAACCATAATCGCCCTGTGTGTAAAATAACCGACTCTTATCAAAGCCCGCTTTTTGAAAACAGTGATCTACATTGGTTGTCAATACAAAATAGTCCTTGTCCCTAACCAGCTCATACAATTTGTTATAAACCGGCTTCGGTGCATCCATGTATCGATTAATATAGATATTACGGCTCCAGTATGCCCACTGTTCTTCCGGTGTATCGTACCTGTGAA
>CAYYGS010000304.1:0-3345 GCA_964471335.1 uncultured Jutongia sp. | reverse complement strand
GGTAGAAAATGCCAATTTCAGCCAATCATATTGATCACAGGAAGAAAAGCTTATATAGGGAACCTTCCCTTCATGCAATATTGCCTCCTCCTCAGAATACCACTCTGCATATGGCTTATTCTGTCTTTCTAATTCCTTCTTAGTTTTTTTAATTAATTCCATTATGCCCATCCTTCCTTTTATCCGTTGTTTTCAAATGCATTTTTTATAATATAGATTTTCTCTCCACAGATTCCCACAACATCGAATCGACATGGAGTGTCCTCTGCTATTTTGTTCTGATACATATAATATTTCGCCGCCGCAATTACTTTTTGCTGTTTCCGAAATCCCACCGCCTCTTCGGGAAAACCATTTTTTTCATTCTGACGGTATTTCACCTCTATAAACACAAGATATCTTCCCTGGTGAGCAATAAGATCAAGCTCCCCTTGACGGCATTTGTAATTCATCTCAAGGATTCGATATCCTCTTTGTTGCAAAAATACAGCGGCTTTCTTTTCAAAAACAGCCCCAATATGCCGCCTGTTCCTTAAATATAACACAATTCAACCGATTCCTCCCTCCCCAGAATCCACTTTATTTCTTCTGATAATCCATCACCTTTTCCTTGATTTTATCCATGGCATCAACATACACGAGTACATCTGCTACCACCTGATAAAGCTCTGGAGGAATATACTCACCAATCTCGATTTCCCTCAGGCTCTTTGCAAGACGTGCGTCCTCATGAACCGGTATCTCCTCCTGTCTCGCCACATCCAGAATCTTCTCTGCAAGATATCCCTGTCCTGATGCAATTACTTTCGGTGCCTGTTCTGCCGGTTCATATTCCAGGGCAATCGCTGTTTTTTTCTCCTTCGCAGGATTGCGAAAATACTGAAATTCCTCCTGGTTTCCCATAAGCACGCCTCCTTACACACAAAAATTTTTAATAAATGTCCTTCTGTGAATCGGGCATGGGCCAAGCCTTTTCAGTGCCTGAATATGCGCTTGTGAGCCATATCCCTTATGCTCGGCAAATCCATACCCCGGATATCTTGTATCATATTCTTCCATAATCCGGTCCCTGGTCACCTTTGCCAAAATACTTGCCGCTGCAATCGAAACGCTCCGCGCATCTCCTTTTACAATCCCGACCTGCTTCATTCCAACATCCGGAATCGTTACGGCATCTACCAATAACAGATCTGGAGAAACTGACAGCTGATTGACCGCCTGTCTCATCGCCTCATATGTTGCCTGCAGAATATTCATCTCATCAATATGTTCCTGAGAAACAATTCCAACACCACAGGCAACTGCCTTCTCCTGAATCTCATCAAAAAGTAACGCTCTGCGCGAAGCACTGACCTTTTTGGAGTCGTTAAGATACAGAATTTCACAATCAACCGGCAAAATTACTGCCCCAGCCACTACCGGTCCCGCCAACGGCCCTCGGCCCGCCTCATCAATTCCACAGATCTGTGTAAATGACGATGCATACTTTCTTTCAAACTCTCTCATGTTCTCCAGACGTATTCTCTCCTCCGCCAGCTTTTCCTGTGTTTTCTCAAGTCCCTTTACCAGAGCCTGTACTCCTTTTCGCGGATCCAATTGATACCGCTCGCGCAGATCATCAAAATCATGTTCCGATGCCTGCCGAAATTCCTCCCTGATTTCCTGGATTGATTTTCCCATAGGCCTCCTTTAATTCTTCTGAATAAACTTTGTTTATTCACACTTAGCGCTTTAAACTTCCAAAATGTCTGAGCGGCCACATACAGATCCATGCCTCTCCGATAATATCCTTTTTATTGACTAAGCCGACATAAGAGTTTCGGCTGTCTGTACTCATATTACGGTTATCTCCCATGACAAAATACTGATTCTCACCTAATACAAGGGGATCTGCCGCGACACCTGCCTCCAGAATATCAGAAAGCGCATACTTATCATCCTGCAGTTTCTCTCCATTAATATAAACGCTTCCCTCTATGATCTGCACCGTCTCTCCCGGTAACCCAATCACTCTCTTGATATAATACGTGTCCTCATCTGTCGCCTCGTCGTAGGATACAGGAAATACAACCACATCATAGCGCGATGGTGACTTAAAGTAATATGTGATCCTCTGAATAATCACAGTATCTCCATCCGTCAGAGTAGGCTCCATTGATTCTCCCTCAACGGTCGTCTGATGTGCTACATATGTAGTAACAAAGGAAGCAAAAAAATAGGCAATACCGATACAAAAAATAAGTATCAATACATTAAAAGCTACATGAGACACCTTGGAAGCCCTTCCCGACATGGCATCCCTGATATCCGCCATTCTTCCTGCAATTCTTCCCAGTCTGTCCGTTTCCCCCTCCAGCTGCTTAATCTCTGCATCAACTGATCCATCTGTATTTGGAATTTCGATATCATCCTGCGCGCCTTTTTTGAGTTTGTTTGGAAGGCTTTTGACGAGATCTTTTGCCTTTTCTGTCACGGCAGCACCTGTTTCCGCAATCGTTTTCTTCTCCTGTAAATCCCTCTCAGCCCTCCACTGCCGATTTTCTTCCATTGCAGCATTTACATCCTCTAGTGTTCTCGGCTCCGGCTTCCATTTTTCCTTCAAAGCAGAAAGTTTACGTCGGATTGCATCAACATCAAACTTGATCGTAATCTCATATGTGTGGCTTTTATCCTCTGGTGCAGGCGGCATTGAAGTCTCCGCTGGACGAATTGCTTGTGCCGGCTGTGGAGCATACGCAGACTGTTCGGCATACATCATTGTTTCCTGTGGAATCTGAGCCGCCTGCTGTGCCTGACGCATCTCACGCAATCTCTGTACAGCCTCATCACCGACAGATGTAACTGTCTGCTGTCCGTTGACAGGCATTTGAAAATATCCTCGAACAGGCACACTATCTGTCTGCTGAGACATATCTGACTGCCCGGGTACAGGTGGAAAACCATCAATTCTTCCCTGCATCGGCTGTGATGCCCCTGCCTGAACTGCCGGTCCTGCTTGGCCCTGCGGCATCGGACGGTTCTGTGCTGACTGGTCTTGCGGCACTGAACGGCTCTGTGATAACGGCTGACCTTGCATCGGCTGCGGCGTTCTCATCTGAACAGTCGATCCTGGTTGACCCTGTGGTACCGGACGACCCTGCATCGGCTGGCCTTGTATCGGCTGCGGCGTCCCCATCTGAACAGTCGATCCTGGTTGACTTTGTGATACCGGACGACCTTGCACCGGCTGGGCTTGTGGACGCGGTTGGCCCTGCATCGGCTGACCCTGTAATACCGGACGACCCTGCACCGGCTGAGCTTGTGGACGCAGTTGACCCTGTGGTGCCGGACGACCCTGCACCGGTT
>CAYYGS010000303.1:0-3348 GCA_964471335.1 uncultured Jutongia sp. | reverse complement strand
ATGACCTGGGCGGCGGTACCTTTGATGTTTCTATTATTGAGATCGGTGACGGCGTCATCGAGGTGCTTGCAACTTCTGGTGATAATCATCTGGGTGGTGATGACTTTGACGAAAAGATTACACAGCATATGATTACAGAATTTAAGAATGCGAATGGTGTTGATCTGTCAAATGATAAGATGGCATTACAGAGATTGAGAGAGGCAGCAGAGAAGGCGAAGAAGGAGCTTTCTTCTGCGACGACGACGAATATCAACCTGCCTTTTATCAGCATGAATGAGAATGGACCGCTTCATTTTGATATGAATCTGAGCCGTGCAAAATTTGATGAGTTGACACATGATCTGGTAGAGAGGACAGCGACGCCTGTTTCCAATGCATTGCGCGATGCAGGCATTACAGCCTCTGAGCTTGGAAAGGTGCTTCTGGTGGGTGGTTCTACCCGTATTCCGGCGGTACAGGATAAGGTGCAGCAGCTTACAGGCCATGAGCCGAGCAAGAGCCTGAATCCGGATGAGTGTGTGGCGCTGGGAGCTTCCGTACAGGGTGGTAAGCTGGCCGGTGACGCCGGTGCAGGTGATATCCTTCTTTTGGATGTTACACCGTTGTCTCTGTCTATCGAGACGATGGGCGGCGTTGCAACGAAGCTGATCGAGAGAAATAGGACGATGCGGACAAAGAAGAGCCAGGTCTTCTCTACAGCAGCGGATAATCAGAGCGCAGTAGATATTAATGTATTACAGGGTGAGCGTCAGTTTGCCAAAGATAATAAATCCCTCGGACAGTTCCGTCTGGATGGAATCCCGCCGGCAAGGAGAGGTGTTCCGCAGATCGAGGTAACATTTGATATTGATGCAAACGGTATCGTGAATGTTTCAGCCAAGGATCTGGGTACCGGCAAGGAGCAGCATATTACAATCACGGCTGGTTCTAACATGTCTGATGATGATATCGAGAAGGCTGTAAAGGAAGCAGCTGAATTTGAGGCGCAGGATAAGAAGCGCAAGGAAGGAATCGATGCACGTAACGAGGCAGATTCTATCGTATTCCAGACACAGAAGGCGCTCGATGAGGTTGGTGACAAGGTTGATGCTTCTGAGAAGGAGAAGGTTCAGGCAGAGATCGACAGCCTGAAGGAGCTTGTGGATAAAACAAATCCGGAGGATATTTCTGATGCAGATGTGGATGCATTGAAGGCTGGCAAGGAAAAGCTGATGGAGAGTGCACAGGCCGTATTTACGAAAATGTATGAGCAGCAGGCGCAGGCAGGCGGTGCAGGTCCTGATATGAATATGGGAGGCGCAGGCCCGGATATGAATATGGGTGCAGGCCCAGACAATGCATCAGGCGATGATGTCGTAGATGGAGATTACCGGGAAGTATAGGTTGAAAAATGATTCTAAGACAGCAAGAAACGCTGTCTAACAATCATTACGATTTCAACCAGGAAAAACGCAAAAGCAGCGTTTTTCATTACTATTTGTGCCGAGGAGCGGCATGTGTAGAATGCGAATAATAAATATGGCAGCTTGATGGCATGTTTGAAAGTGGGAATGGTTATGGCAGATAAAAGAGATTATTATGAGGTGTTGGGCGTTGACCGCAATGCTTCCGACTCTGAATTAAAATCCGCATATCGAAAGTTGGCAAAGAAATATCACCCGGATATGAATCCGGGTGATACGGAGGCCGAGGCAAAGTTTAAAGAGGCGTCGGAGGCCTACGGCGTGCTGAGTGATCCGGATAAAAGACGCCAGTACGACCAGTTTGGCCATGCGGCCTTTGAAGGAGGCTCCGGCGGCGGTGGCTTTGATTTTAGCGGCATGGATATGGGCGATATTTTCGGTGACCTGTTTGGCGACTTTTTTGGGGGCGGGCGTACCCGTGCCCAGAGAAACGGTCCGATGAAGGGACAGAATGTCCGCAGTTCGGTGCGTATCAGCTTTGAGGAGGCGTGCTTTGGCACGGAGCGGGAAATCGACATTAATTTCAAAGAGGAATGTAAGTCCTGTCACGGTTCTGGCGCTAAGGCCGGAACATCGCCGGAGACATGTTCGAAGTGTGGTGGTAAGGGTCAGGTGGTATTTTCACAGCAGTCTCTGTTTGGCATGGTACAGAATGTACAGACATGTCCTGACTGCCGCGGCACGGGTAAGATTATCAGACAGCGCTGTCCGGATTGCAGTGGCAGCGGATACATCAGCAAACGCAAAAAGATTTCGGTTAAGATACCTGCAGGAATCGATGATGGACAATGTGTGCGTAATCGGGATCTGGGAGAGCCGGGTGTGAATGGAGGACCGAGAGGAGATCTGCTGGTAGAAGTTGTTGTGAGCCGTCATCCGATTTTCCAGCGACAGGGAACGGATATTTATTCATCGGCTCCGATTACCTTCGCACAGGCAGCGCTTGGCGGTGACGTGCGGATCAAGACAGTAGACGGTGAGGTGGAATACACTGTGAAGCCGGGAACACAGACAGATACAAGGGTGCGTCTCCGAAACAAGGGCGTTCCGTCTTTGAGAAATCGTCAGGTGCGTGGAGATCATTATGTCACGCTGGTGGTTCAGGTGCCGACAAAGCTGACAGGAGAGCAGAAGGAGCTGCTGCGTCAGTTTGATGAGGCGATGTATGGGAAGAAAGAGGAACCACAGGAGGGCGAAGGCGAGAAGAAAAAGAGCATGTTCGGCAAGGGCAATAAAGGAAAAAAGAAAAAATAGTGTTGTATAAGAAGCAGTAGAAAGGGACACACTCCTTCTAAAGGGGTAAGCGGCGGCTGACTGTATCAAAGGGATGCGGAGAACCGACGCTTATACTTAAAGAGATAGAAGGAGTGTGTTTTATAATGCAGAGACAGTGTAAGCATGGAATGGAGATCAGAGAAATCAAGGGGCGGGAGATCTTAGATTCCCGCGGAAATCCTACGGTAGAGGCTGACGTGACATTAAAGTGCGGGGTCAGGGGGAGAGCAAGCGTGCCATCGGGGGCATCTACGGGAGCGTATGAGGCTGTAGAACTGCGGGATGGGGATTCCCGCTATATGGGAATGGGCGTCAGCCGTGCAGTAAAGGCTGTCAATCAGATTATTGCACCGGGACTGGTGGGAATGAATGCATTCGAGCAGCGGAAGATTGATCGATGGATGATGGAGGAAGACGCGACGTCTAATAAGTCGCATTTGGGGGCAAATGCTATGCTTGCCGTGTCTCTTGCCGTGGCAAAGGCCGCAGCAGCAGGACAAAAGGTGCCTCTGTACCGCTATCTGGGGGGCTGCAATGCCCAGTCTCTTCCTGTGCCGATGATGAATGTTATCAACGGCGGACGCCATGCAGATTCCTCTTTAAATAT
>CAYYGS010000302.1:0-3352 GCA_964471335.1 uncultured Jutongia sp. | reverse complement strand
AGGATCCTTGACATTATTGGCCGGACGGAATGCAGAATCAGAAAAGGTTGCCTGCGCCTCGCTGTTCCATACTTCCTTATCCTTCTGTTCTGCAAACCATTTCATACTATCATTCGCGTCATCCTGCGGACTATAATGATAGCCAACGACATCGACCGCATCAAAAAATTCCTGATCCGTCTTCAACGCCTCGGCCACAGAATCCGAAACCGTCCCCGCCTCATCAGAGATGATGAGCTTGATCTGCTGAAAGAGCTTGCGCGCTGTCTCATCCGGAATCGACTTCTCATCCTCCTCTGAAATCCACTTGGCAAATTTCTTGGTATTCTCAACATCACCTTTTGCCGACCAGGATTCATTTGTATTCGGATTGATATAATCCACCATAAATCCATAGGTCTCATAGGCATCCAGGATGGATTCCTTATACCACTGATATACCTTTTCTGAGTTGGACGCCCACTTCGGCGCACACCACTTCAGAATACTGACCTTGACATTCGGATTCACCTTCTTGGCATCTGCTGCCAGCTGCCAGCCCGGATTGCGCCGCACATTGGCCTTCTCATCCTCGCTTCGCTTAGTACACGCCTCCGGGCCCGTCGAGGTGTTGCGGTCATCTCCCATCTCCAGCTTGACGTGGTTCATAATCGGATACTCCCCGCCAAAGAGAATCTGCATCATCTGTGCATACGCCTCCGGATTTTCCGCCTTATAATCCATCAGCAAATCACTGGAAGAATTGCCGGACAAAATACCAAACCCCTTAAAGGTAAGTCCGTTTATGTTCTCTGTCGGAATATCATTTCCATTTACCGTAATCTCAGAAACAACCTCCTCCGCCTGCACTTCTCCTGCATCCTTCATAGCAAATCCTCCCGGACAGCACCCCACGGCAAGCGCAGCGCTAAGCCCCAATGCGCCAAACCGCCTCAGCCATTTTTTTCGCATAAATACCCTCCATTTCTATAAGACAAGCCAAACAAGTATCTGTCTTTTATTTTAAACTCTCTACAAGGAAATGGCAACGACAATTATCGTTTGTAATGCGGTTATGACTGGTACAACGAATTTTTATTTTTGTATTATTAATGCAGGACTGCCCGAGGCCGGCATATTATTAGGAATCCTATGTGATATCAAGTTTTACAAGATTTTTACTCTCTGTCAGCATCTCCCACGATACGGAGATCCCACTATCCTGCAGTGCATCATAATATTGTCCCTTCACAGAAATTTCCGGATAGCTGCACAGTAACTTATTTTTCTCCGTCACAAGCATTTCTGCTATTCCGTTGGCCAATGCAATAAATTTTTGCTTTGGCCTTTTGAGCAGAGCCTCCTTCATGATCGGCCCCACATTATGGGCAGCATACGCGGAATAAGCATCCGCACCCTCGCCAAATATTTCACATATCCCCATCTTTTTCAGGTCTTTGGAAAGAATCAAAAGCTGTGCATTATGATATATCACTTTATTTTCTATGCAGTCCCAGAAAAAAACAGGCAGCGTTGACACATACACCTGATCCTCCCCATACAGTTCTGAATTCTGATCCGTTACGATGTCCTGCACTGCCTGAACCAGGCTCTTATGCTTTCCCTGATACCCCTTCTCTCCCTCTATTATTTTCAAAATCTTGTCGCGGTAGGAAGAATCCGAAATAACATCACCGATCTCATTCTCACATAATTCTTCCTTCACATAGTTCCTGCCTCCCATTCGCATGTTCAGATCATCCGCAGCTTCGGTATCGGTCTTCCCATCGACGTCGCCGGCGTCTTGCGTCTCGTCCGCAGCCTTATTATGTTCCGTTTGTATCGGGCCGCAGGATGGTATGGCGACTGCACACAATATCAACATCCAAAGGAGAGAAAGCCTCTTTCCCTGTAATCTGAAATTATTATTTCGAATATGAAGCATAATACGTTCCTCCAAATCTATAAAATGATGCCCTGGCCAAAAAGCGAATCCCAATACCATTTTGGTGCATGCCTCAAAAATTAATAACAGAAATTTTCACTTCCTGATAAACAATGTTACTTTGCAGTGCAAAAAATGTCAATCTTAAACTTTATTTTCTATAGGAGTAGCATTTTCATCTCTATTTGTACCGCTGAAAGCGGCATGGAAGATTAGGTTGAAATTTCACAAAAAATCTGCTATCTTATTTAACATACACATTGATTTCCTGTCTCTGAAAGAAAGGGGTTGATGATTATGGAGCCAGTCCGTCTATACCGCAAACGCTATATCCCGGATGAACTTGTGGAATTAAAAGATGATGTTATCTTATACCGTGATGAGGATATCATTGTTACACGCTGGGATGTCCTAAAACCACGTCCAGACATCCACAATGGCTTATCTGTTTATTATATGAAAGAAGGTTTCAAAATAAGCAAAGTCTATGATATTAACGGACAGCTGGTCTACTGGTATTGCGACATCATAGAAACCGTATATGAACCGGACACAAAGAGCTATATCTTCCATGATCTTCTGATCGACATCCTCGTCTATCCGGACAGGCATGTAGAAGTCGTAGATCTTGACGAATTTGCCGACTTTACGGAACAACAGACGCTCCCGGCTGAGATTCTGGCCAAAGCGCTCCGTCAGACGAACGAACTTCTGAAATATTTATACGCCGGCGAATTAGATAAATTAACTGCCCCCATCGAAAGATGCGAAGACCTGATAAGTTCAGAAGAACACCACTAAGCAAGTCTGACATTACACCTGAGAAGAATACATAACCGGCATTCTTCTTGCGGATTCTTTCTACTCCCGTGCCTTACGGTTTATAAATTCGGCCTTATATTTTGAATAAACAATCGTCTGGTCGTGATACAATCCATAATATCCCGACAGCAGATAGCTGACACTGATTCCCAGCATGAAAAAAGGCTGTGCCCTATATCCAAATATCTCAAATGCAATCAGCATAGAAGTAATCGGACAATTCGTAACCCCACAAAATACTGACATCATCCCCACGGCTGCACACAGCGAGGGCGAAATACCCGCGATATGCCCAAACAGACATCCGAATGTTGCGCCCACAAAGAACGATGGCACGATTTCACCGCCCTTAAAGCCAGCTTCCAGTGTAAGCGCTGTAAAAACAATTTTCCAGAAAAAGGCCGTCGGATGGACATGTCCCCGAATCGCCTCATCAATCATAGAAACACACTTTTTCACCTGCGGCATGTCCTCTGCCGCAAGCGGCGGCAGAGGTTTTCTCACACCGCCCAGATCCAGCCCTTCCCGCAGTCTGATGATCTCTTTGATCACCGCGTACATATTTCCCCTGCAGGCGCACATGGCGTATATGATTTCATCCGCGGC
>CAYYGS010000301.1:0-3372 GCA_964471335.1 uncultured Jutongia sp. | reverse complement strand
ATGAAACCGGAGGTTTTGATTTTGGATGAGCCGACGGCGGGTCTTGATCCCAGAGGGCGGGAAGAACTCCTGACTCTCCTGGCGGAGATCCATCATGAAGAGGAAGTGACGATTATCTTAGTATCACATAGCATGGAGGAAGTGGCGCGCTATGCTGACAGGGTATTAGTGATGAACCATGGCCGTATAGTATTAGACGGAGAGCCTGCGGGAATATTCCGTTATGAGGAGGAGCTTCGCCGAATCGGCCTTGGGGTGCCACAGAGCACGCGGGTCATGCACTTGCTGCAGCAGAGAGGGCTGGCTGTGCAGGGAGAAGCTCTGACACCACAGGAGGCAGCAGACAGGATCGATGCTATGCTGCGGTAGGTTGAAAAGTGAGGAAATGGATTTATGATTCGTGATATTACAATAGGACAGTATTATCCGACAGCTTCTGTGATTCATCGTCTGGATGCACGGACGAAGGTGATCGGTACATTGACGTATGTGATTGCGCTGCTCTGTATCCATAATATAGGTGGCTATCTGGCTGCGGTTCTTTTTTTTGTCCTGGTGCTTGCCTTGTCGGGAGTCCCGTTTCGATTTGTGGTCAGAGGATTAAAACCTGTTTTAATGCTTATGATATTTACGGCTTTTCTTAATTTATTCTGGACATCAGGTCATATTATATGGAAATGGGGGATTTTATCGATCTCTCGGGAGGGGATTTATCGATCGGTTGCAATGGTGCTCCGGCTGGTCTTGATGATCATTGGCTCTTCCTTAATGACGCTGACTACGACACCGAATCAGCTGACAGATGCACTGGAGCATTTGATGAGACCTTTGAACCGCCTGCATGTGCCGGTACATGAGGTGGCCATGATGATGTCCATTGCACTCCGTTTTATTCCGATCCTGATGGAGGAGACGGACAAGATCATGAAGGCACAGATGTCACGCGGCGCTGATTTTGAGAGTGGCAATATCATGCAGAGGCTTCGCGGTATGGTGCCGCTTTTGGTGCCACTCTTCGTCTCCGCGGCGCGGAGGGCAAATGATCTGGCCTATGCCATGGATGCGAGATGTTATCATGGCGGGGCAGACCGAACGAAGATGAAGCCGCTTACATATCAGACAAGGGATATGCAGGCCTTTGGAGTGTTGGCTGGATATGTGGCGGCATTGATTGTCATGGGTAGATTCGGAGTGCTATAGGCAGAAGATGTATTTGATAGCGTTAAATTATGATTAAATTATGATTTAATAATTAAAATGCGGCATGGAGGATGAGATGGAAAAGGAGAGAGAGGAGACATCCGTCAGGCGTATTATGCTTCGGGTGGCATATGACGGAACAGCCTACCATGGCTGGCAGCTTCAGCCGAGTGATGTGACGGTGGAATCTATGTTAAATCAAAATTTAAGTGACCTGACTGGCGAAGAGATCCGTGTGATTGGAGCAAGTCGGACAGATGCCGGGGTTCATGCACTCGGAAATGTTGCGGTATTTGATACGATGTCCCGTATTCCGGCAGAGAAGTTTTCGTATGCCCTGAACCAGCGTCTGCCGGATGATATTATTGTGCAGGAGTCTGTTCAAGTGGCTGCAGATTTTCATCCGAGACATTGCAGCTGCGAAAAGACATATGAATACACGATCCTGAATCGCAGGTTTCCGCTTCCGGAATATCGTCATACGTCTCATTTTGAATACGGTGCACTTGATTTGGACAAAATGAGGACAGCATGTAAAGCCCTGACAGGGGAACATGATTTTGCCGCTTTTTGTACGGTGGGGGCACAGGTGCAGAGCACTGTGCGAACGATATATTCCCTGGAGGTGGAGGCGAGGCCTCTGGATGGAGGACAAGGGACAGATGTATACCGTGGCAGCTGTAACGGCGATGCTTCCAGTACTGCCTGTGATGTCAGACAGCGGCCGGGACAGCTGATTACGATCCGGGTTCGAGGCAACGGTTTCTTATATAATATGGTTCGTATTATCGCCGGCACCCTGATTGAGGTCGGAAAGGGGCGGATTGCGCCGGAGCATATGACGGATATTGTCGCGTCATGCGACAGGGCACAGGCGGGGCCGACGGCGCCGGCAAAGGGGTTGAAGCTGGTGGAGATTGTATTTATGGAAGAAATTGGCAGATTTTGACGGATAAAATAGAGTGTGGTACAATAATGAACAGTATGAAACGGACAGAAAGAGATGGACTTATAGCGGAAAGGAATAGAGAATGAAGGAAAAGAAACGATTGTCGGCTTATCGGATGGCGCGGGAAGTGATTCGAAGCCGGGGAATGCTTATAAAGCTGTCTCAGAATGATTTTAAGACAAAGTATGCAGGATCCTATATGGGGATATTCTGGGCGTTTGTTCAGCCGGTCATCACCCTCCTGTTATACTGGTTTGTATTTCAGACGAGCCTGCGCGGCGGAGGGGGAGTCGGGGATCATCCCTTTATTTTGTATTTGATTAGCGGCCTTGTGCCGTGGTTTTATTTCAACGATGCGTGGAATGGAGCGACATCCAGTCTTGTCGAATATAGTTATTTAGTTAAAAAGGTGGTATTTGATGTGGGAATCCTGCCTACGATTAAAATAATATCGGCCTTTTTTGTGAATGCCTTTTTTATGGTCTTTATGCTTGTCATATTTTTGTGCTATGGTTATTTCCCGGGACTTCACTTGTTACAGGTGCTGTATGCGCTGCTCTGTACGACGGTGTTTGTCTGGGGGCTTGGATACCTGACATCTGCCGTCATGGTATTTGTGAGAGATTTAAAGCATCTTCTGAGTATTGTTTTGCAGGTATTTATGTGGATGACGCCGATCATGTGGCCGGTGACGATGATTGGAAACCATCCGCGGCTTATATTAATTCTCAAATTGAATCCGGTTTTTTATATTATACAGTGTTACCGTGATGCGATGTTCTCAGAGGGATGGTTCTGGGATCATCCGTTGTGGAGCCTTTATTTCTGGGTGGTAACGATCCTCGTGGTATTATTTGGTTCCCACACCTTCGAGAGGCTTCGCAGTCATTTTGCTGATGTGCTTTAAGATATAAGAAGCACTCTTTTGACCCCGACATCATAAGAAAGGGAACAGGGCAGAATATGAATGATGAAAAATTAGAGATTGGTTCTATAGAAATTACAAATCTGACAAAACAGTATCGTCTGTATAATAAGCCGATGGACCGTTTGCGGGAGACATTTAGTATCCGTCATAAGGAGTATTCGAAGCCGCACTATGCGCTCAACAACATTAATCTCTCGGTTCGCCGTGGAGAATCGATCGGGATTGTGGGGACGAATGGTTCAGGCAAGTCTACTCTTCTGAAATTGATTACAGGTGTCGTGACACCTACTGAGGG
>CAYYGS010000300.1:0-3387 GCA_964471335.1 uncultured Jutongia sp. | reverse complement strand
GTATGATAGAGCGGTGGAATACACAAAAAGGTGTCCTCTCTGCCTGTTCCGTGATGCTTCTGTTCCATCTCTGCCGCCTGCGTCAGACTCTGATGCTTATGTAGGATCGCCTTCGGAAATCCCGTTGTGCCCGATGAAAAATAAATCGCCCCATAGTCCTCCTCGGTGATCTCCACCTCCGGCGGCTGGCTCGAACAATCTGCGACCAGCTCATGATAGCTCTCTGCAAAGTTCGGGCAGCTGTCCCCTACATAGATCAACAGCCTGCCCCGGCTTAAACGCTCTGCATTCGTCTCGATACGGCCGATAAATGCCGGCCCGAAAACAATCATATCCACCTCTGCCAGCTCCGTACAATACAAAATCTCTTCGGCATCATAGCGGAAGTTGAACGGCACAGCGATCGCCCCCGTCTTCAAAACACCAAAATAAATGGGCAGCCATTCCAGACAGTTATACATCAAAATCGCCACCTTATCACCCTTCCGGATACCGCGGCTGATCAGCATATTGGCAAAACGGTTTGCCTTCTCATTAAACACGCCCCATGTGATTTCCCTGCGATACGGTTCAAAACGTGTTGGCTCAATCAGCTCCTGTTCCTTCCACGTCTTTCTCCTTGTATCCTTCTCTTCCGGATTCAGCTCGACTAAGGCCACCTCATCGGAATATAGCTTTGCATTTCTCTCCAAAAAATCTGTAACCGGCATATCATATCCCTTTCTCTGTCTCTGACAGTAACCCCAATATATTAACATGAATGATGCCGGAGTCAAAATCCCCTTCGGTCCAGCATCATATTAATAATATGAAGTAATTGTTATATTAGCAGATCTCCGCACCAGAAGGCATCGGCCTCTCCGGCGTCATAAGGGACAGATTCCCTTCTGCGTCCTCTGCACACAACAGCATTCCCTCTGAAAGCACTCCGGCCAGCTTGGCAGGCTTTAAATTCACCAGCACCATAACCTTCTTCCCGACCATTTCCTCTGCGGAATAATATTTTTTAATGCCTGACACAATCTGCTTTACCTCACTGCCGATTTTTACCTGAGAGCACAGCAGCTTCTTGGATTTTTTCACTTCCTCACACGCAATGATCTCTCCTACCTGGAACTGCATTTTCATAAAATCGTCAAAAGTGATCTCCGGCTTTGCCTCCAGGTCGATCCCTGCTTCCTCTTCCTGCTCTACGACTCCGGCCTCTGCCATCTGTGCTTTTTTAATCTCCTCTGCCTTCTCCATCACTTCTCCGATATCCATTCTCTGGAAGAGGATCTCCGGCTTATCCGTTACCTTTGCGGTCATTCTGCGGCCATCGGAAGCAGTTAATCCGCCAAATGTATCCATCGCCTCCAGCGGACGCTCCTCTGCCCCCAACTGTGCCAGGATCTTCTCTGTCGTCTCCGGCATAAAGGATTTCAGAAGGCTTGCACCAATCACAATACTCTCGATCAGATGATACAAAACAGTGGACAACCGATCCTTTTTCGCCTCATCCTTGCCCAATACCCATGGCTCTGTCTCGTCAATATATTTATTACAGCGCTTAAACAGAGAAAATACCTCTGTAATGGCATCCGCAACTCTCAGCTGATCCATTTTCTCCTGTACCAGAATCGGTACAGACAAAACCTTTTTCCTGAGATCCTCATCGACTGCCTCTGTAACACCCTTGTCTTCTGCCACACCGCCCAGATACTTATTCGTCATAGAAATGGTTCGGTTCACAAGATTACCCAATGTATTCGCCAGATCAGCATTCATCCTCTCTGCCATCAGCTCCCAGCCAACGACTCCATCATTCTCAAACGGCATCTCATGAAGCATAAAGTAGCGCACCGCGTCCACGCCAAAAATATCAACGGCATCATCTGCGTAAATCACATTTCCCTTAGATTTGCTCATCTTGCCATCGCCCTGTAAAAGCCAGGGATGTCCAAACACCTGCTTCGGCAGCGGCAAATCCAGCGCCATCAGCATAATCGGCCAATATATCGTATGGAAACGCAGGATATCCTTTCCAATCAAATGCAGATCGGCCGGCCAGAATTTTTCATATAAATTCTCGCCCTGCTCCAGCGTATGATTGCCATCCATATCAAATCCAAGCCCCGTAATATAGTTGCTGAGGGCATCTATCCACACATAAACGACATGCCCCTCATCAAAATCAACCGGCACGCCCCATTTAAAAGAAGTACGGGACACACACAAATCCTGAAGGCCCGGAAGCAGAAAGTTATTCATCATCTCATTCTTGCGCGACTCCGGCTGAATAAATTCCGGATGTGTATTAATATGATCAATCAGCCTGTCTGCATATTTACTCAGCTTCAGAAAATATGCCTCCTCCTTCGCCGGCTGGCATTCCCGCCCACAGTCAGGACACTTTCCATCCACGAGCTGGGACGGCGTAAAAAAGGATTCACACGGAGTACAATACATCCCCTCATAAAATCCCTTGTAAATATCACCCTGATCATACAGCTTTTTAAAAATCTTCTGCACCTGTGCTTCATGATAGTCGTCCGTGGTACGGATAAACTTGTCATAAGAAGTATTCATCAGATACCATATCCTCTGAATCTCACCCGACACATCATCCACAAATTCCTTCGGCGTCACTCCCGCCTCCTGCGCCTTCAGCTCAATCTTCTGTCCATGCTCATCCGTCCCTGTCTGAAAACGCACATCGTAGCCCTGCTGACGCTTAAAACGGACAATACTGTCCGCCAGAACCGCCTCATAGGTATTGCCGATATGTGGTTTGCCAGAAGTATACGCAATCGCTGTTGTCAAATAAAATCTCTTTCTGTCTGCCATTTCGAATTCACTCCTTTTTTAACATTAGAAAATAAAAAAACGTCCTTAAGCTATGACTTAAAGACGAGTATTTCCCGTGTTACCACTTTAATTCATCCACACCTCACGATGCAGATCTCATACACTGCTCCTCCTGTGATTCCACAGTGCGACGCCTTAACGGGCGCACCCGTCGCAGCCTTGCAGGAATCAGTGATCTCTGTCTGTATGACATCACCTCGGCGCAAAATTCGTACGATATTGCTTATCCGAAATAATCACTCCTGTTCGGTGCGAAGCTCCAGGACCATCTTCCATCCCACCAAAATACATCCTTTCTCAGCCCCCGGATTCTCTGTAATATATCGTGACATGTACTCTTCCCTTCACTGCCTTTTGAGTATTGTCACCATTCTAGCCCTGATTCCTTCATTTGTCAAGCCCGGCCGGGGGATAAACGGGCGGTGTTGGTTCTGGGAAGAATCCTGTATTATTTCAAATACTCCAGGATCCGTCTCTTATAGCGCAGAAATTCTTCTGACACCAAAAATTCCTCTGTTCTTGTCCCCTCTCTCTCAACCG
>CAYYGS010000299.1:0-3387 GCA_964471335.1 uncultured Jutongia sp. | reverse complement strand
CATTACCATTATCACCAAATCTAATCTGTTTCACGGACCGACATTTACCATATCCGCACGGTAAGCCTTGTCTGATAGTCGAGGGCAGAAAACGGCTCATCTAAAAGCAGGATTTCCGGATGCAGAAGCAACGCCCTGACGATCGCCACCCTTTGTTTCTGCCCGCCGGACAACTGTCTCGGATAGCTGTCTGCCTTATCCTCCAGACCTACCCTGCCGAGTAACTCCATTGCTTCCCGCCTGACATCCTCCTTCGCTCTCTTCTGTACCTTAACAGGCGCCAATAAAAGATTTCCCATGACGCTGAGATGCGGAAACAGATCATAGCTTTGAAATACCATTCCGATCTTTTGCCGCAGAGGACTCCGGCTTCCCTTGCTGTCATTAATCTCCTGTCCGTCTATGGCAATCGTTCCGGACTGTGTTTCCTCCAATCCATTGATACAACGCAATAATGTGCTTTTCCCACAGCCGCTTGGCCCGACAATAACGACGACCTCTCCCTCCAGTACCTCCAGTCCAAAGTCATCCAGAATCACGTGTTCCCCAAATTTTTTCACAAGATGTTCTATATTTAATACTGTTTCTGCCATATCTAGCTCCATTTCTTTTCCAAATATCTCGCCGTCATGCTAATCGGCCAGCAGATCAGGAAATACAGGACAAAAATCACCAAAAAAACGCCAAATGCCGCATTCGGGCTGCTCATACGATTTGCTTCAATAATTTGCTGCCCAACTTTCAATACCTCCACCACACCAATCATCAGAATTAAACTGGTCGTCTTAATCATGCGTGTCATCAAATTAATAGACAAAGGCATTAATCTGCGCAGCGTCTGTGGAAGGATCACATATCGATAACTCTGCCACCGGCTCAGCCCCAGAGCCTCGCTGCTCTCATACTGATGCCTGGGAATGCTCAACAGCGCCCCCCGGACAAGATCTCCCATCTCGGCTGTACCCCAGAGTACAAAGACGATGACAGAAGCAATCTCCCCGGACAGATTCCACCCAAGGCTTCTGGTTGTACCAAAAAATACGATAAATAACAGTACCAGCTGCGGCATGATTCGAATAAATTCCAGATAAAATTTTGTTACCAGCCTGACGAGCTTATTCTGTCTGGCCATTAAAATCCCTAACAGGATTCCCAAAGGGATGCTAATCGCAATCGAAATCAGACTGATCCTCACAGCGACCCAGGTTCCCCCCAAAAGACGGAGCATGTTGCTCCCCTTCTGCAAGACTTCAAGTCCCAAATCCGGCATAGCGCACCCTCCTTTCTGCAAATGCCCCCAAGAAAGATACGGGCAGCAGAATCATCAGATAAAATACAACCAGCAGGAACAGACTTTCCGTCGTTTTATAATACAGGCCGATCAGGTCTTTCGCAGTAAACATCAGATCCATCAGGCTGATCGCGGAGAAAACGCTGGTCTCCTTCAGCAGAAAAATAATATTTGCCACAAAGGCCGGTATGCTCGTGGAGACTGCCTGCGGCAATATTACAAAACACATTGCCTGTCGCCGGTTCATTCCCAAGCTAAAAGCGCTCTCCCTCTGGGTTACATCCACACCCTCCAACCCACTGCGAAATGCCTCTGCCATATAGCCTCCTCCCAGAAATGCCAGGCCAAAGCATCCACAGACTTCCGGTGTCAGTACAATTCCCGTCTTGGGCAGTCCATAGTACAAAAAGAAAAGCTGAACCAGAAGAGGTGTATTCCGGCTGATTTCAATATATACCTTCACAAGCTGGCATAGCACCGGCAGCTTTTCATACAGCACCACAGCACAGATCAAACCGATCAGAATTGCCAGCAGAATTCCTTCTGCGCCGATCCTTACTGTCAAAACTGCCGCCTTTTGATACAACGGCAGATACTCCTTCATATATGCAAGGTCCATCCTGGCTCCTCCTTCCGGCTTTCCATACTGCCGGCTCCGCAATACCAGACACGGTTTGCAAAGCCGGGCCAAATCCATGCGATTCCTCAAAAGATTATTTCCCGCCTTCTACGACCAGAGTTTCTTCATATTCTGTCCCGTAGGTATCTGACAGGGTTGCCTCATAATCCTTATGGAAAAACTTCTCCTCACCCAATTTCTGAATATCCTCATTGATCCATTCCAGCAGGCTGCTATTTCCCTTTGTCACTGCCGGTGCAATTGTATCCTCACTGCCCAGGGTTGAGATGCCTACGGTATAACCTTTATTCTGCAGTGCAAATGCAATCACTTCCGTGTTATCATTTGCCCAGGCAACCCCGGTTCCATTCTCAAAGGCTTCCTTTGCTGTTGCATAGGAATCAAACTTCTGCAGTGTAATCTCCGGGTTATTCTTAGTCAGATACGTCTCTGCCGTCGTACCGGAGATCACGATCACGGCATCTTCCTTCCCGATGTCATCCAGACTCTTGATGACATGATCCTCCCGGCTGACTACTCCCAGAGATACATTCATATAGGGAAGGGCAAAATCCACCTCTTCCTTTCTCTCATCTGTCACTGTAAAATTCGCAAGAATCACATCCACCTTACCCGTCTGAAGATATTCAATCCGGTTTGCTGCCTCCGTAGAAACATAATTTACCTTCACACCCAGATCCTTTGCCAGCCGTTCCGCAAAATACACATCGTATCCCTGATACTCTCCATTTTCATCTACATAGCCAACCGGATTCTTATCGGAAAATACGCCAATAGTAATAGTACCATCCTGCTGGATTTCCTCCAATGTACGATATGTCTTCTTACTTCCGGAATCGCCTGCCGCCTGATCAGAATCCGAGCTCTTACCGCAGGCTGCCAGTCCTCCTAATATCGTCACAGCCAAACCTAAAATCGCTAATCTTTTTATAAATTTCATCATAAAAATCCTCCATTCTTATTTTCCTATCTGTTTGATAGGTTATCAATCGTATCAAGTGTATCAATGTATTAATGTATTAAAACCTAGTAACATTGTATGCACTTCTGCCGCACAAGGTACACAGTCCCTGTTATGCCAGAGCATTTCGAAGCTGCTCCAATGCCCTTTCCAAAAGTCTTCTGGAACACGCTACATTAATTCTCTGGAATCCACATCCGCTTTCACCAAAAATCTTCCCGGAATCCAGCCACAGCTTTGCACGATCAATGATCAGCCGCTCTAATTCTTCTGTGTCCAGGCCTGTTCCGCGAAAGTCCAGCCAGATCAGATATGTTGCTTCCTGTTCTATCATATTGACACCCTCCAGATAGCGTTCCACATATCCTCTGACAAAAGCAATATTTTCCCGGATATATGCCATCATTTCCTGATACCATACCTCACCCTTTCCATATGCCGCCTCACATGCCTCCAATCCCATAATACCCAGTTGGCTGATTCCGGCAGCATCTA
>CAYYGS010000298.1:0-3397 GCA_964471335.1 uncultured Jutongia sp. | reverse complement strand
AAGAAACTATGTTATACCCTGCAGCTTGCTGCAGGGTATTTGGTTGTTAGAGTGGAGATCAGAGGCAGGAATGGAGATTAACATGAAGAAGAGAAAACAGTTTTTTTATCGGGGAAGCATACGCTCCTGTAATTATTCCTGCAGCTATTGTCCCTTCTGCAAGCACAGAAGCTCACCACATGAACTTTTACGGGACGAGGAGGAACTGTCCCGATTTACGGACAGGCTTTTTGAATACCTGGACGCGGCGGGACGGGAAGAGCTTTTCTGTGCCGTACAGATCGTACCATATGGGGAAGCGTTGATTCATTCTTATTATTGGCGTGAACTGGCGCGTCTGTCATGCCATCCGCGCATAGAATATGTGGGGGCGCAGAGCAATCTGAGTTTTCCTGTCGGACAGATGCTTGCAGAGTATGAAAGACATGGTGGGGAGCGGCAGAAGCTGCGTCTCTGGGGAACCTTTCATCCGCAGATGGTCTCTCTGGAGGCGTTTGCCGGGCAATGTATGGAACTGAGGGAGGCGGGAGTATCGCTTTGTGTTGGAACTGTCGGTGTGCCGGAACAGATAGAGATAATCCGGCAGCTTCGCAGGAGGCTGCCACCGCAGATTTATGTCTGGGTTAATCGGATGGATGGGCTGGGGCGCGGCTATACAGACGAGGAGAGAGCGGCATTTTTATCGATAGATGAATATTTTATGCTGGAGAACAGGCAGTTAGCCGCGGATTATACGCACTGTGCAGACAATGTTTTTGTGGAAGCGGACGGTACGATGCATCCCTGTAATCTCTCCCGGCTCTGTAAAGGGAATTTTTATGAAGAGTCGTCCGGCGGTAAAGCATTATTGCAAAATACAGAGTATTATGATGCCGATGGAAGAGAGACAGAGGATGGAAGAAGTCGTAGCTGCGGAAGAAAGACTTGCAGCTGTTATCTGGCATACTGTAACAGGGGGCTTCCTGAACTATTGTTTTTTGGCCCGTATCCGGCATTTCGGATTCCCGTCTATCCGAAGGCGGTGTTTCTGGATGTTGATGGGACACTGACAGATGAGAGCGGAAAGATTCCGCCGGAGCGCATCGCGCAGTGCCGGTCGCTGGCAGGTTATTGTGCGATTTATCTTGCGACTTCGCTGCCTCTCCCGGATGCCAGACGAAGGGCTGACGGGATCTGGGAGATAATTTCCGGCGGCGTCTTTGCGAATGGCGCTGTACTGCGTGTCCATCGTGATGAAAAGGAATGGGAGCGGATATATTCGCTACATACCGGGAAATTTTCTGAGATATGCCGCGAAATTGAAAAGCGGGGCGGCAGGGTTTATCAATATCGTTTGCGGGATACATGCTATAAGATCACGGTCTGTGCCAAAAACGGGACAGCACTGCGGAGGTACCTGGAGCAGATTGCATGGCCAAAGAATTGTCAGATCCTATGGGAGGGAGAGTATTTACAGATCACGGCAGAGGGGACGGGAAAACTCGCCGGAGTGAGGGATATCTGTGAGGAGATGGGATATGGACGAGATGAGGTGTTTGTGGCGGGGGATTCAGAAAATGATATTTCGATCTTGGAATTTTATCCGTTTTCTGCTAAGGTATTATCAGATGGCTGGGAGGTAAAATATCCGTAATATACAAAAGAAAGGAAAGAATGGATTTATGAAAAAGTTTTTGAAGGAATTTAAGGAATTTATCAGCCGCGGAAATGTCATGGATATGGCGATCGGTATTATTATCGGCGGCGCTTTTACTTCAATCGTGTCGTCTCTGGTAGAAGATATTATTAATCCGATCCTGGGACTGTTCGGCGGCATGAACTTTGATCAATATCGGTTAAATCTCATGGGAGAGGCTACGTTAAATTACGGAAAGTTTATTACGGCGGTGATTAATTTCCTGATTATGGCATTTGTAATCTTTCTGATCGTGAAGGCAATGAATACGGCGTCAGAAAAGCTTACACGTAAGGAAGAGGCAGAGGAAGAGGCAACGACAAAGGAATGTCCGTTCTGCAAAAGCGAGATTGCGCTGGAAGCGAGCCGTTGTCCGCACTGCACCTCGATTTTAGAGACAGAAGACATGAGTGGAAATGAGGGAAAAAATGCATAAGAATAACAATAGAAACGGTCTGATTGGCCTGGATCTGGACGGTACGGTTTTTAATGATGACAAGGTGATCACGGAGGGGACAAGAAGCGTGATCCGAAAGGCTATTCAGGCGGGATATATCGTCCTTCCTGTGACAGGCAGGCCTTTGTCCGGTGTTCCATCCGAGATGCTGCAGATTGGACCGATGGAATATGTGATCACTTCAAATGGGGCAGCGATTTATGAGGCAGAGGATCCGGAAGCAGGCAAATGGCGCCGCATTTATGAGGATCCCCTGCGCGATGAGACGGTATTGGAGGTCTTGGAAATACTGAAGGAATATCCTGTCGTGCCGGACTGCTTTGCGGAGGGGCTCGGTCATATGCCGGAGTTTGCAAAGGAGTTGCTTCCGCAGATGAATATTTCAAAGCCTCTGATGAAGTATATTCTTAACAGCAGAGAATATTATTCGGACTTACAGGAATATGTGCGACAGACGACAGACCGGATCGAGAAGGTAACAATTAATTTTTATCAGACGGATCAGGGGATGGAGGACAAGAAAAAGGCTTTGGAACGCCTGCGTCTTCTTGATGATGTTATCGTAGTGTCAGGTGCACCGCACAATCTCGAAGTCAATCATTCGACAGCAAGGAAAGGGAATGGTCTGTTGAAGCTGGCAGAGCTCCTGGGGATTCCGGCTAACCGGGTCATGGCATGTGGAGATGACATCAACGATCTGGATATGATCGAGCAGGCGGGCTTCGGTGTGGCGATGGGAAATGCCAGAGAAGAGATTAAAAAGGCCGCCGACCATGTGACAAAGAATAACAATGACGATGGTGCGGCGGCCGCGATAGAGTACTTTATGGAGCGTTGTCAATCATTATGATCACGAAGATGTTACGGGGCAGACAGGATAAACGCATCAATTCTCTGCCCCATGCTTTCATGAGTTATGGTAGGATAATCCCTGCTTATCCGTTGATTTTTAAGATTCTATCCGTCCTGTCACCTGTATCTTTTGTTGACGTACCGTTTTCGAGGCGCGTGAAAAGGCGGTGTTGGTCATGATTGCGCGCCCTACGCCTTTGTGGATGTCTAATGCCTTGCGGCTTCGATGGTGTGATGAATGCCCGCTCCGCCAACTCACGGCAATGCTGCCATCTTCCAGGGTTTCCGGGGGATTTGGCGGCCGTCGGTGCTTATGTCCTGTCCTGTAGGACATTATGCACCGCTACGTGAAGCCACATAGCGAAAGCGTCCCCCGGAAAGCCCGGAAGCATGGCGCATGCCGCTCAGACAGG
>CAYYGS010000297.1:0-3399 GCA_964471335.1 uncultured Jutongia sp. | reverse complement strand
ACACATCTCACGCTTTCCTGCACCCCCGGAATTTCCGGCTCTGCAATATTATGTTCCGTCCTTCCTTTTTTCTGCCCCTCCTGTCAGATATCCGTACCTCTCCCGGTTTTCATGCACTTTTTTTAATCGAGCCGACACGGATCCGCCAGGATGGATTTCAGGGCAAACTATGTATTGGATGGGAAGATTTTGATGAAACCTACCAGCTGATTGAAAAAATCCATGCGGAATACTACGACCGCCCGGAAGGCTATCAGACAATGATCACCAGCCTCTTATCACAGCTGGTCACAAGACTTTCCCGTCTATATCAGCAAAACAGCAGACGACCGGGCAGGGAGCTTCCCAGCCTCGCTATCGCCGTTGCCTACATAGAAAACCATTTTGCAGAAGAACTGTCTGTCGACGAGCTTGCCTCCCTGACCGGTATGTCTGTCCGGCATTTTCGCCGCCTGTTTCAGGATGTCTATAATACCAGCCCCATCCGTTATATCAATTCCCTGCGCATCCAGACCGCTAAACGTCTGCTGCTAAACTCTGACCTGTCCATAACTGACATCGCCATGCACTGCGGCTTCGTGAATGGAAATTATTTCTCCACACGGTTTAAGAAAGCAACCGGGCAGTCTCCCTATATGTACCGCTCCGGCAGACTGCAGGAGGCATATTTGCGTCAGGCAGACAAAACAACATCCTGATCATGCAATCCACAGACCGCTATATCAGCCGCCCCATTGGAATATACATTGCCACTGACACAGGCTCGCTCACCCCTCTGACAGATACTCACAGGCAGCAAGCGCTGCAACTGCACCGTCTGCCGCCGCAGTCGCCAGCTGACGCACCTTTTTCGTCCGGCAGTCTCCCGCCGCAAAGAGTCCCTCCGTCTCGGTCAGACAATCCTCTCCTGCCACCAGATAGCCCTTCTCATCGAGCCTTGTCAAATCAGAAAAGCTCTCATTGTCCGGCATCTGGCCTATTGCAATGAAAAGACCTGACACAGAAAGCATTTCCTCCTTCTGTTCC
Organism: uncultured Jutongia sp.; assembly: GCA_964471335.1. GTDB lineage: Bacteria > Bacillota > Clostridia > Lachnospirales > Lachnospiraceae > Jutongia. The sequence goes on along the minus strand of CAYYGS010000297.1, from coordinate 2,373 downwards.
TTACGGTTCCAGATCAGGACTCCCTCCATCTGGTCATCCTCTTCACCGGCAATCGCCGTGACAACACTATTTAAGATAAACTCCACATTTTCCTTCTTTTTCAACGCCTCCAGCTTCGCACTCTCCCCGCGGAATTCCTCGCGCCGATGAACCAGATAAACATAACGGCAATACTGCGATAAAAACAGGGCATCCTCCAGAGCCGTATTACCGCCGCCGACTACAGCCACGTCACGCCCCTTATAAAAGGCGCCGTCGCAGGTAGCACAATAGGATATCCCTCTGCCGACAAACTCTTCCTCCCGGTCGATCTCCAACGGCCGGTTCTTTGCCCCCGTCGCAAGAATCACACTTGCCGCTTCATAGACCTTTTCTCCGGCCTGCACCTGGAATTTGCCATCCTGCCTGCAAACGCCCGTCACACGACCCGAACAATATTCCATCCCCAAATCCTTTGCCTGCTCATACAGGCCCTGGGCAAATTCATATCCGGATATCTTGCGGATTCCCGGATAATTATCAATTTCCTGCGAGACAATGATCTGTCCGCCATAGCTTTTCTCCTCCAGAACCAGTACTTTCCTGCCGGCACGCAGCCCATAAATTGCCGCAGATAATCCCGCCGTCCCGGCTCCTACAATAATAATATCATACATTTCCTTTTCTCCATTTTCCGCTCTGTTACTCCAACAGCATGGCAATCACTTCTTCTTTACTCTTCACGCCGACGTCCCTGCTGATCACCTTGCCCTCCTTCATCACGATCAGTGTCGGAATATTCATCACCTGAAACTGACCGGCCAGTTCCGGCTGTTCATCAACATTTACCTTGCATATCTTGGCATTGGTGACCTCTCCGCCTAACTCCTCAATGACCGGCCCCAGCATCATACAAGGCCCGCACCACGCCGCCCAAAAATCCAGAAGGACAGGCTCCTTTGCCTGCAATACCTCCTGATCAAAATTATCACCTGTAATATGCACAACCGCCATGACTGCACCCTCCTTTTTCTCTCATAAATATATTATGATTATAATATACCAAAATAAATGATAATTAATCCCTCTTAAACAAATCTCTCGTATAAACCTTATCCTCTACATCATCCAGCTCACTCTCATATCGATTGGCAATAATAACATCCGAGCCCTTCTTAAATTTCTCAATATCATTGACAATCAAACTGCCATAAAACGTCACACCATCCTGCAAAGTCGGCTCAAAGATAATCACTGTAGCGCCCTTTGCTTTCAGCCGTTTCATGACACCCTGAATACTGCTCTGACGGAAATTATCAGAATTAGACTTCATCGTAAGCCTGTAAACCCCCACTGTAATGGGGCGTTCCCTCTCAACATTCCACATGGAATTCGCTGTATAATATCCCGCCTGCTCCAACACCCTGTCCGCGATAAATTCCTTCCTCGTCCGGTTGCTTTCCACAATGGCAGACATCATATTCTGCGGCACATCCGCATAATTTGCCAAAAGCTGTTTGGTATCCTTCGGCAGGCAGTATCCACCATACCCAAAGGATGGATTGTTATAATGATCGCCGATTCTCGGATCAAGACATACCCCGCTTATAATTTCCTGTGTATTGAGTCCCTTCAGTTCTGCATAGGTATCCAGTTCATTAAAATAAGACACGCGAAGGGCAAGATAGGTATTTGCAAAAAGCTTCACTGCCTCTGCCTCTGTAAATCCCATAAACAGGGTATCAATATCCTCCTTGATCGCACCCTCCTGCAAAAGCGCCGCAAACTCCTTCGCTGCACTCGCAAGCTTCTCATCCTTCATATCTGTACCTACAATAATCCGGCTCGGATACAGATTATCATACAAAGCCTTGCTCTCCCGCAGAAACTCCGGACTGAACATAATATTCCTGGTATGATACTTTTCTATGACACTATTCGTATACCCCACAGGAATCGTACTCTTAATCACCATAATCGCGTCGGGATTGACCTTCATCACAAGCTCAATCACAGCCTCCACCGCGCTGGTATCAAAGAAGTTCAGCTTCCCGTCATAGTTCGTCGGCGCAGCAATAATCACAAAATCTGCATCCTTATAGGCAGCTTCCCCATCCAGGGTAGCCGTAAGCATCAGGTCCTTTTCTGCAAGGTATTTCTGAATATAATCATCCTGTATCGGAGATTTTCGGTCATTAATCAGCTTTACCTTCTCCTCGATGACATCAACAGCCATCACTTCGTTATGCTGTGCCAGCAATACCGCCAGCGACAGTCCTACATAACCTGTACCTGCTACTGCAATCTTCTTATTACTCATACTCCCTTACCTTTCTTGTCTTACATATTGATGAATCATGGCTGACCCATCCCCTTTTCACTATTGTACATCAT
>CAYYGS010000296.1:0-3417 GCA_964471335.1 uncultured Jutongia sp. | reverse complement strand
AAGATATGGCTGCAATATGCAGTTTGGCGGTGACGACCAGTGGAGTAATATGCTGGGTGGAACGGAGTTGATCCGAAGGAAGCTGGGTAAGGATGCATATGCGATGACAATTCCTCTTCTTCAGAATTCTGAGGGAAAGAAGATGGGAAAAACGCAGTCAGGCGCTGTGTGGCTGGATGCGGATAAGACATCTCCGTTTGATTTTTATCAGTACTGGAGAAATGTGGCAGATTCTGATGTGCTTAAGTGCCTGCGTATGCTGACATTCCTGCCGTTGGAGCAGATCAATGAGATGGAAAAGTGGGAAGGAAGTCAGTTGAATCAGGCAAAGGAAATCCTGGCCTTTGAGTTGACGAAGATGGTACATGGAGAAGAAGAGGCAGGGAAAGCAGAGAGTGCAGCAAAGGCATTGTTTGGCGGTGGCGGTGATTCGGCACAGATGCCGGAGATCGTGTTGTCAGAGGAAGATCTGGAAGATGGACAGATCGGAATCCTGAAACTCATGGTGAAAGCCGGCCTGGCTGCCTCAAATGGAGATGCTCGCCGTAACATTGAACAGGGCGGCGTATCGATAGATGGAGAAAAGGTAAATGATGTAAAGGCACAGATCACGAAAGAGCAGATCGGAGATGAGGGTATCATATTGAAGCGAGGGAAGAAGAAATTTATGCGTATCAAGTTTTGCGCAGAGTAGGTCAGTTCATTTGTTTTTCTATTTTGAACCGTTGAAAGTGGTACTTTAGAATATGTAAAAAAGAGATTGTCTCAATCTGAGAAGAGGAGGGATAGCAATTGTGCATAGACCTCCTCATTTTTTGTTGTGAAACGGCGGCACACATCAACTGCCTCCTCCTCGCTGGTTACATTTAATGTAACTTCCATGATTTTGCTGCCTCGTTCATAGATGCATCCAGTGGCAAGATATTCGTGGGGATGAATGCGCGTGTAATCCGTCTTGATGGAGGTGCTGTCTACGATTGACATGCGGTTTTTTTCGAGATAGTGGTCAATTTCTCGGCAAGTATCAATAGGCAGTTGATTTCCAAAGAAGCGCAGAGTCTCCTTGCCGATATCTGCTATGATATAGTAGGATTTGGTGTGTGTCTGGTCTACCAGAATCATACCATCCTCTGTCAATTCCGAAAGAGTCTGTTGAAAAGACAGATAGTCGGTGTAGCCTTTTTCTAATATAAAATCAGATAATATAGAATTGGGAATCGGCTGATCTGATTGATTTAGAAAATAAAGCACAATTAATTTATAAAGCTGCAATGATTCCGGCGTCATAGTAATCCTCTCCTTTATCGAATATGTGATTTGACGGCCTGTGAAACGACATCTGCGACTCTGGGATCAAAGGCCTCAGGCAGGATATTTTCCTCATTTAACTCGCTTTCAGGGACAAGACCTGCAATCGCTTCTGCCGCTGCTAATTTCATCTCTTCTGTAATCTGAGATGCACCGCCTTCCAGGGCACCCTTAAAGATGCCAGGGAATGCTACAACATTGTTGACCTGGTTGGGAAAATCAGAGCGGCCTGTGCCGACAATCCTGGCGCCGGCTTCTCGGGCTTTATCGGGCATGATCTCCGGAACAGGATTTGCCATAGCAAAAAGGATTGCGTCCTGATTCATGCCGGCAACCATTTCTGGTGTGACAATATTGGGGGCAGATACACCGACGAATATATCGGCTCCCTGTAACGCATCGGCGAGGGTGCCCGTCCTGCCAGACAGGTTGGTTACCTCCATCATATCCTGCTGCATCCAGTTCAGATCGCTGGACTGGCGGGAGAGAATACCGGATTTGTCACACATGATGATGTTTTTAAATCCGTAGCGTAACAGCAGTTTTGTAATAGCTATGCCGGCAGAGCCGGAGCCGTTAATGACAACCTGGCAATCTTCCTTTGTTTTGCCGGTAATCTTCAACCCATTGATGATGCCAGCCAGAACAACGATAGCGGTACCATGCTGGTCGTCATGGAATACAGGGATATCTAATGCTTCCTTGAGCCGTGTTTCGATCTCGAAGCAACGGGGAGCAGAAATATCTTCCAGATTGATGCCGCCAAAGGCGGGGGCAATATTGATTACAGTCTTAATGATCTCTTCCGTATCCTGTGTGTCCAGACAGATCGGAAAGGCATTAATGCCGCCAAATTCTTTAAAAAGAACAGCTTTGCCCTCCATAACGGGCATGGCAGCTTCCGGACCGATATTTCCGAGTCCGAGAACGGCGCTTCCATCGGATACTACAGCAATCGTATTTGATTTGATCGTATATTCATAGGCAGCCTTCTTGTCTGCTGCAATAACTTTGCAGGGTTCGGCCACACCGGGCGTATAGGCGATTGCCAGATCTTCTCTGGATTTTACATGGCATTTCGGTGTCGTATCAATTTTTCCATTCCATTCTTTATGTAATTGTAATGCTTTTTCTTCTTGGTTCATCGTTATTTTTACCAACCCTTTCGTATTTTCTTCGATTAGAGTATATCATATTAGAGGTGGAAAAACAAGAAAAGTCAAAGGAGAATATGTCTTTACAAGAGGACAAGATTTGTGTATACTGAACATAATTAATCTGTAATTGAAAAGTCATATGTTCTTTAATTTGTCTGCAGTTTTTTTTCTGAATTGCGGTATCATTAGATTTTCAATTTTAATAACAAGATTATAATATGATTGGAGGAGTTATGGAAGACTTAGACAAGATGTCATTAGTGGAACTGCGTGTATATGGTAAAAGTATTGGGATGAAAAATGTAACAACCTTCAAAAAGAAGGAACTTTTGGAGGAGATTAAGAGAAAGATCGCCCATCAAGATGCTTCTGAACCGCAAAGGCGCAGGAGATCAACGAAATCAGAGGAGGCTGCAGATGCTTCCGGGGCGGATGGAAGAAGAAAATCGGGAGTTGATCAGGGTAAGTCTGCACACAGCGAGAGAACATCTTCAGAGGGTGACAGAAATGATCCGGTACGTGAGGAAAAGAGGGCATCAGAGGGCGACAGAAATGATCCGGTACATGAGGAAAAGAAAGCATCAGACAGCGACAGGAATGAGCCAGTGCGTGAGGAAAGAAGGACTGCCAGAAAGACGGCGCAGGAGACGGGGAAATCTGTGCGAAGGCCAGTAAATTCCGAGGAGAGAAAAACTGGCAGGAAGGTGAACACAAGAAAGCCAGCAGAGCCTGATTTTGGTAATCGAACGAATCGACAGCCCAACGGGAAGAGAACATATAATCAGGAACGCTATGGCAGCCAGACAGAGCGCTATAACGGCCAGCAGCAGGAGCGTCACAGCCAGACAGAGCGCCATAGCAGCCAGCAGCAGGAGCGTCACAACCAGACAGAGCGCTATAGCAGCCAGCAGCAGGAGCGTCACAACCAGACAGAGCGCTATAGCAGCCAGCA
>CAYYGS010000295.1:0-3424 GCA_964471335.1 uncultured Jutongia sp. | reverse complement strand
TTGTAATTGGGCTATCGCCAAATGGTAAGGCACTGGACTCTGACTCCAGCATTTCCAGGTTCGAATCCTGGTAGCCCAGTGAAAGGTCGTGAAACTGTATATCTGTTTTACGGCTTTTCTTTTTACTATATAGGAAATTGCTCGAAACATGGTGGTATGCAAAAAGGCAAAACGCTGGTTTTGCTTTTTTACTGTGTAGGGAATATGCAGCATAGCGAACGGGGTTTGTATTCAGGTTTGCGGAGTTGCAGCAGGAATGGAGATTTTTATGAAAACAGTTTGGTTAGTGATTCCGTGCTATAATGAGCAGGAGGTTCTTCCGGAGACATCCGGACAGTTGAGGGAGATTATGTTGGCTCTGATGGATCGGCAAAAGATTTCAAGGCAGAGCCGGATCGCCTTTGTTAATGACGGTTCCCGTGATAATACATGGAACATGATATCCAGTCTTCATCAGGAGAATCCGCTCTTTGTGGGGATTAACCTGGCACATAACAGGGGGCATCAGAATGCCTTGCTTGCCGGTCTGATGACGGCCAGGGAGTATGCGGATGCAGCGATCTCGCTTGATGCCGATCTGCAGGACGATGTAGGAGTGATCGAGCAGTTTATTGATAAATTTCGGGAGGGAAAGGATATTGTTTATGGTGTCCGGTCAACCAGAGCGACGGATACCTTTTTTAAGCGGGGGACGGCGCATGCCTTCTATAAATTGATGAAAATGATGGGGGCTGATACGCTGGAGGATCATGCGGACTATCGTCTGATGAGTAAGCGGGCGCTTGATGGACTGGCACAGTTTAAGGAAGTTAATCTCTTTTTGCGTGGACTGGTGCCGATGATTGGCTATGAGACGGATATTGTATATTATGAGAGGCATGAGCGTTTTGCCGGAGAGTCGAAGTATCCGCTGAAAAAGATGATCTCCTTTGCAGTAGACGGGATTACCTCCTGTAGTGTGAAGCCGATTCGTATTATTACCTCGCTGGGAATGTTTTTATTCTCTGTCAGCGTTCTGATGCTTATTTACTTTCTGGTCGTATGGGCGCTTGGAAAGACTGTGGCAGGATGGACAACCATTGTCCTCTCGGTGTGGGGGATTGGCGGATTACAGCTGCTGGCGCTGGGAGTGATCGGAGAATATATCGGAAAGATCTATATGGAGGTCAAGGAGAGGCCGAGATATATTATAGAGAGTGTGCTGTATGTACCGGAGCAATAAAGGATAAAGGCATTTAAAAAGGGAACGTGTTGACGTTCCCTTTTTGTCTAATAGGAAATATCTTTTTAGAGATCGCAGGTTCCCACGGTACGGGGGAAGGGGAGGACATCACGGATGTTTGACATACCGGTCAGATACATCACGCACCGTTCAAAGCCCAGGCCGAATCCCGCATGGCGGACTGTTCCGTATTTACGGAGATCCAGATAGAATTCGTAGCTTTCCTCCGGAAGCCCCAGTTCCTGTATTCTCTGCTTTAAGACATCGTAGTTTTCTTCTCTTTGGCTGCCGCCGATAATTTCACCGATACCCGGCACGAGACAATCCATGGCGGCGACAGTCCTGCCGTCTTCGTTGAGCTTCATATAAAATGCTTTAATCTCCTTCGGATAATCTGTGACAAAGACAGGACGCTTGTACACCTCTTCGGTAAGGAATCTCTCATGTTCTGTCTGCAGGTCGCTGCCCCATTTTACCTTGTATTGGAACCGGTCGTTTTGCTTTTCCAGAAGTTCGATTGCCTCTGTATAGGTGATGTGGGCAAAGTCTGAGTCGGCAACATTGTGGAGACGGTCTAAAAGTCCTTTATCTACGAAGCGGTTGAAGAAATCCATTTCCTCCGGAGCGTGTTCCAGCACATAATGGATAATGTATTTCATCATGCTCTCAGCAAGCATCATGTCGTCTTCCAGGTCGGCAAAGGCAATTTCGGGCTCGATCATCCAGAATTCGGCAGCGTGACGTGTAGTATTGGAGTTCTCTGCGCGGAAGGTTGGCCCAAAGGTATAAATATTACGGAATGCCATAGCATATGTTTCACCGTTTAACTGGCCGCTGACGGTCAGACTTGTTTCCTTATTAAAAAAGTCTTTGCTGTAGTCTATTGCGCCGTCCTCTGTGCGGGGAGGATTTTCCAGATCAAGCGTAGTGACATGAAACATTTCCCCGGCACCCTCACAGTCGTTTGCTGTAATTAGCGGCGTGTGTACATAGACGAAATCTCTCTCCTGAAAGAAGCGGTGGATTGCATAGGCAATCAGGGAGCGAACACGGAATACAGCTTGAAAAGTATTAGTACGTGCACGCAGGTGGGGAATGGTGCGCAGATATTCAAAGCTGTGCCTTTTTTTCTGCAATGGATAATCCGGTGTGGAACTGCCCTCGATCTCTATTTTGGACGCCTGGATCTCAAACGGCTGCTTGGCCTGTGGTGTAGCGATCAGTGTGCCTGTAATAATCAGGGAGGCACCTACATTACATTTCTGAATTTGGCCGATATTGTCCAGGGTATCATTGTAGACAATCTGAAGGGGCTCGAAAAAGGTGCCGTCATTAATCACGATAAATCCGAACGATTTGGAATCACGGATGCTGCGGACCCAGCCGCATACGGTGATTTCATGGTCAAGATATTTCTCGGTGTTTTTAAATATTTCTTTTAACTCGATCAGTTTCATGAAAATAGTTCCTTTCTGCATGTATAATATAATTCTTTTCTTCTAGTATTTCTCATTTTGACGGGATAGTCAAGAAAAAATGGAAAATATCACATGATTTTTCCAATATCCTTTTTGATCTCTGTGAGTGAATTCAGTTTTGTAGGTGGAACATTGAGAATAGTAATCATTCTTTGTGTTTTCGTGTCGTTCCGGCATGATTCCTGTCTTGAATGGATGTTTTCTGTCGATCGCGGGAGAGAAAAAGTAACGTAGAAGGTTGACAAATGATGTGGAAATGAGTAATAATTAGTGGATGTAGAAGATAGTGTCTAAGTCTTAGAGTTGAAGAGTATTTTTCGAAAAGACTTAATTAGTGCTTTCTCAATTTTGAGAAGGGCATGCAAAATTGGGAAAGAAGGGATATTGTTTATGAAAACTATTGTGGTAGGCAGCGAGCTGGCAGTAAAATTTTTTCGCCAGGAATCCAGGGGAATTTTGGATATGGAGATTGTGCAGGCGTTTGATAATATGCAGGCTACAATAGATTATGTGGAAAATCATACTGTGGATCTGGTGGTTTTGGACAGGAAGACGATGAAGGAGGATGAACTGCCGTCAGTATATGAATTCCGCAAAGCTGCTCCGGATATCCCTTTTATTTATATTACTGACAGCACAGCATACGCCGTGGAGTCTATTGAAGTTCACGCAGCCGGTTATTTATGTAGGCCGTATACAAAGGAGGAGTTGAGATATGCGGTAG